>JANQET010000052.1 GCA_028278265.1 Myxococcota bacterium | reverse complement strand
CAAGATTCAGGACGGCAGTGAGGCCTTTGACGGGGCGTCAACCCAGCCCTCTCTGATCATCGAGCCGCCATCGTATTTGTCGCCGGAGCAAGCGCGGGGACTTCAAGATATCGACGAGCGTGTCGATGTCTGGGCAGTCGGGGTGATGATGTACGAAGCGCTCAGCGGACAGCTACCGTTCAAAGGGGACAGTTATAACGAAGTGTTGGGCAAGATTCTGCTCGAACAGCCAGAGCCCCTGGGACAGCTGAACCCGGATCTGCCCGCAGAACTGCAACAAATTGTCGGAGCGGCGATTCACAAAGACCGGGAGCAGCGGGTAACCAGTGCCAAAGAATTTCGCGATCGGCTGGGCCGGTTGGATCTCCCGGCCCCTCCACCCGACCCTGTTCAGGCCCTCGAGGATGCAGCAGCGGTCGGTAGCGCCCCGCTGCCGTTGCTGTCGCATCCTGTTCGAATGGACAAACTCGCCAGATTTCGCGCACTGCTGAGCAACCGCCTGCTGGTCTACGGCACCGGCGGGGGAGTGGCCGTCATACTGCTGTTGGTGCTGGGCCTGGTTTGGTTCAGTCCCAGCGGGGATACGGATGCGCCCGAGCCCCACCCCCGCGACCCGGGGATCGCCGCACAAGTCGATGCCGATGGGCCTCAACCCCCCCCAGTTGCTGAGCCGGCTACTGCGCCGGAACCACCGACACCACCTCCTCCCACCGACACCCCGAAGGTGACCGTCGAGGTGTACGGATTGATCCCTGAAGCTGAGGTGATGCTGGGCGACCGTCGGGTCGAGCCCCCATTGATCATCGAAAAATCCGATCGCAAAGTGGTGCTCAAAGCGGTGGCCGAAGGATACCAACCCTATGAAACCACTTTCTCGCCGAATCGGGATCGGAAAATCAAGGTATCGCTGATTGCCACAGGGTCAAAATCAAAGAAACGAAAAAAGAGATCGCGAAAGAAGAGTCAAGACGATACTCTCAGGCAAACTGAAACAGGGTCGACGAAAACCAAAGTATGGGCGGCGAATCCGTTTGAGGAGTAGGGCAGATGTGGAATCGGACGTTAATGGCTGTGTTGTTGCTGCTTGCGCCGGTCGGGGCGTTTTCACAGGAGATCAGTCAGGGGTGTCCTTCGCGACCAAAAAAGAGAAGCGTGGCCAAGCGGGTTGCCGGCAAGTGGTTCAACAAAGGATCCAAGCTGGTGGCGCAGGAGCAGTATCAAAAAGCGATCGGCGCATTTTTGTGCTCGTTGCGCATCGTCGATCATCCCGCAACCATCTACAATGTGGCCCAGGCGGCCCACCTGGCAGGGGAACTTGATGTCGCGCTCGAGTACGCGTTGCAATACCTGGAGCAGGCACCCGACGGGGAGATGATCGAAGAGGTGCGGGAGCTGATCGAGACGCTGGATTCCCAGCTGTCCGTAAAAGAGGCGGGTGATGAAGGGGGCGGTGCACCGGCCCCGGACCGGCCGACGCCGACCCCTGTGATCGCCGAACCGGCTGAGTCCACCGATGAAGAACCAGTGGCGCTATCCCCGCCGCGGCCGAACGTGCGCGATGAGGGCAAGTACTCAAAGCTGACCCTGATCGGCTACGCCTCTTTGGGCTTGGGTGGTGCCGCCCTGCTGACCGGGGGGATTTTTCAGGCGATGGCCGGCCAAGCGCAGTCCGAGGGGGAGGCGACCGGCGATTACCACGTGTTCAAGGATGCCAAAGACAAGATGAGAAGTCGTCAGATCGGTGCGATTGTCGGGTTCGCCACTGCCGGCGTGGCCGTTGGCACGGGAATTGCTCTCATCTTGGCCGACCGATCCGATGATGAGGTGGCCGGAGTGTCAATTACACCGACTGTCGGTGGGCTGTCGATAGAGGGGCGATTCTAATGGGACGGACGAAGAGGACACGGTTGACCGGTATCGGATGGATCGCCGTTTGCGGGTTGCTCTGGGCCTGTACGCTGACACCGAAAGAGGGGCAATTCGATTGCCAGTCAGAGAGCGATTGTCCCACCGATTGGGTCTGTGCCGCGGACGGTAAGTGTTATTCAGGCGGCGTCGGAGGTGATGCCGATACGGATACGGACACGGACACCGATACCGATACCGACGCGGACAGCGACAGTGACACGGATGCGGACACAGACAGTGACACGGATGCGGACACAGACAGCGACACAGATACCGACGCGGATACGGACAGCTCTGACACGGACACCGATAAAACAACAGGGAGAATCTGATGAGCACCCCCCTCTGGACGCCGTCTGCCGAGCGCATGGCCGGCGCAAACATGACCCGATTCATCGAAGTGATCAACCAGCGGTTCGGACAGCAAATTCAGACCTACAGTGAGCTGCACCAGTGGTCGATTCAGCACTTGGCGGATTTTTGGGACGCGGTCTTTGCCTTTACCGAGATCAAAACATCGACGGCGTACTCCTCGGTGATCGATGACCCGGCAAAGATGCCCGGGGCCCAATGGTTTACCGGAGCCCGGATGAATTTCGCCGAGAACCTTTTGCGTTTCAGAGACGATCGGCCGGCCCTTGTTTTTCGGGGAGAGGATCGCGCGCCCGAACGGCTCAGCTACAACGAGTTGTACGAGCAAGTTGCCGGGTTGGCCCACTCTCTGCGCGCCATGGGGATCAAGGCGGGGGATCGGATCGCCGGGTTCATGCCCAACATTCCCCAAACCGTGATCGCCATGCTCGCCGCAACCAGCATCGGCGCGATCTGGTCCTCTTGTTCGCCGGACTTCGGCATCAAGGGGGTACTCGATCGTTTGGGTCAGATCGAGCCGCGGGTGCTCTTTTGCGCCAACGGCTACAGCTATAGCGGCAAGAAGTTCGACTCCCTCGGCCGCGTGGCGCAGATCATCGAAAAACTGCCCACCGTTGAAAAGGTGGTCGTCACACCGTTCACCGAGGCCAGGCCCGACCTTTCGGCCATCCCCCAGGCGGTGGTGTGGGACGACTTTGTCTCATCTGAGCGAGGGTTGACCATCGAGTTCGAGCAGGTACCGGCGAGCCACCCTCTTTACATCATGTACTCCTCGGGAACCACCGGCTTGCCCAAGTGCATGGTGCAGGGGGTTGGCGGTATCTTGGTGCATCACTTAAAAGAGCTGGTCCTGCACACGGATTTGAGCCGTGATGATGTGATTTTCTATTTCACCACCTGCGGCTGGATGATGTGGAACTGGCTGGTCAGCTCGTTGGCCACTGGTTCGACCGTCGTACTGTTCGATGGGGCACCCTTTCATCCGGATGGTGGGTTTCTCTGGAAGGTTGCTCAGGAGGAGGGCATCACCGTTTTCGGCACCAGCGCCAAGTACATCGACACCCTGGAGAAACAGGGGATCACCCCCAAAGACCAGTTCGACCTGAGCGCCTTGCGGACAATCTGCTCCACCGGATCCCCGTTGTCAGTAGAGAATTTCGAATACGTCTATCGCGAGGTGAAAACGGACGTCCAGCTCGCCTCGATTGCCGGCGGTACGGATCTCAACGGCTGTTTTGCGTTGGGCAATCCGCTCGGACCGGTCTATCCGGGTGAGCTCCAGTGTCGGGGATTGGGCATGGATGTCCACGCGTACAATGATCGAGGGGAGTCGGTTGTGGGCCAGCAAGGGGAGCTCGTCTGCCGGGCACCGTTCCCCTCGGCGCCACTCTACTTTTGGAATGATCCCACCGGAGAGAAGTACCACCGGGCCTACTTCGACGTCTATCCCAACACCTGGCGGCATGGTGACTTCATCGAGGTCACCGAACGGGGAGGGGTTGTGTTCTACGGCCGGTCGGACGCCACCCTGAATCCTGGAGGTGTGCGCATCGGTACAGCGGAGATTTATCGTCAGGTCGAGGGCTTGGAAGCGATCGCCGATAGTGTGGTCGTCGGGCAGGACTGGCAGGGGGATGTACGGGTCATCCTGTTCATCAAGCTCGCGGACGGCTGTGGGTTTGACGACGATTTGGCAGCCCGGATCAAGCGATTGATTCGCGAGAATGCCTCCCCGCGGCACGTTCCGGCCAAGATCATTCCGGTCGAGGATATTCCGTACACGATAAACATGAAAAAGGTGGAGCTCGCGGTTCGCAATGTCATCCACGGATTGCCGGTGGAGAACAAAGATGCGCTGGTCAATCCACAGGCATTGGATCTGTATCGCGATCTGCCACAGCTCAAGAGCTGATGCGGACGGGATGAGTATGGAGTGTTCGCATCGAAAGACGATTTAGATCCGGGTTGCCTAATGTCGCCCGTTGGGGCAAAAGTGCGCAAGTTGGCTGAACTGCGATAATGCGATAAAACGAGTGCACACGATGAACCCAAAGCACTGCATTAGCAAGAGGGCGGCCCGTTCCGTAATCGCCGAGATATTCGAACATCCTCCGGTGAACTCCGCCGAGTTCGAGACCCGCCTGGCGGCGATCAGGCCGAGGGACGGTCGGCGCATTCTGATGGAAATGCTCAGCCAACTGGCCGTTGAGGAGGAGAGTTTCAATCTCTTCCTGGAGGTCTTCGGCCATTTCGGCATCGGTGACGAACGGGACCGCCTGCTCGAGCTGCTCGCCGATCATCAGACCGATCCGCTGGTGCGCACCTTCTCGATGGCCGTTTTGGCGCAAGATGATCCGGTGCGACTGACTGAAGAGATCGGCCATATGGATCCCGGGGATCTGGCCAGTTTGGCAGATCTTCCCCTCATCGAAATTCTAAAAGCGATCCAGATGGATCCCCATGCGGCAGATGAGATCATCGACCTGCTCGAAGGGGCCCCCGAGGAGATGCAGGAGTACCTGCTGTTCCAGCTCGGTCGCTGCCGACGGGACATGGGGGTCTCTGCCGCGGCGACGTACAACTATGCGTTGCGGTCAGAATCCCTCAAACCGTTTCACCGCTATATGATTGACGCCATCGTCAAAGAGGGTGCCGAAGAGGGCATTGCCCTGCTCGAGGAGCTCAAGGAGGGCACTGAGGACGAGGCGTCTCAGCGCTACCTCCAAGGGGCGCTGCTGCGGGCCCATACCCGGGCGATTGATCCCCATCGGGTCGAGGAAGTCCCCACCGGCGTGGCCTATATCGGCAGTTGTGACGGTCAGGGGGCGTTCGTCGTGCTTGGGTGTTTCAAGACACCGGGGGGAACATTCACCACGGCCAATTTGTGCATTCGGGTGGCCTCGGACCTGCGTGACGGATTTGTCATCCCGCGCCAAACCGATCAGGAACTGCAGCTGTTGATGAAGAAGCTGCGCCAAACCACCGGCTGTGATTTTGCCTCCCTCTCCCTTGCGGATGCAGCAGAAATCGTCGACCGGGCGCTGAATCGCACAGCCGAGCTGGACCTGTCGATTCCCGACGATGCCCAACCGGCGATCCGGTTGTTCGAACGGTTGCTCGAAGCCGATCCACCGGTCTCCGAAACCCGGGAAACCAAGATGCGGGTGACCGTACCGCGAATGCGCCAACTGTTGAAAAAGCCGGTCTATCAGAACTGGTTTTTCGATCTGGGGGATCTACTGGGCGTGGGTATTCGACCACCGGGTAGCGCGATCAAAGTTGATCAGTGGTATGAACAAGCGGCGGCGCGTCTCGATACACCGCCGATTCGCAGTCGCCTGCGGGCAATGACCGAGCACATGGCCCGGTGGCATCAATGGCGAGGGGAGGACGATCTCGCCCAGTTGTGCGCAGCGGCGACCAAGACCATCGAGCGTCGGTTCGTCAAGAGCGGGCTGGTCCGCGCGATGTTGGAACGCACCCTCGAGCTCGGCGCCATGATCGACGAGGAACCGGTACAGATTTTTGGGGATCCCCAAACGCGGCAGTATCTCAAGGCCCGTTTTTTTGCCGGCGTCAAGTCCCCCAAGAGCAAGGACTTGAGTCTGCTCGACTTTACCGAGGTGGCCCTGCACAGCCTCGACGCCGCCTTCAGCACACTGCCCGGTGAACGCAGACCGCGGGACGAGGAAAAGCCGCTGATTGCGTTTACGATCAGCGAGGCGATGTGGGAGATTACCAACGAGCAGGAAGGGGATGTCGCTGAGCACAACCTAAAAGCGCTGGCCCAGTCCCTCACCGACTTTTGCCAACTCGACGAGAAGGAGTGCGTCGAAATCGGCATGTTCGTGCTGCAAAAGCTGGGGCTGTTCATCGACGAAGTGTGCGCCACCTGTCCGGTCGCCTGTATCAAGTATCCCCAACGGAAAATGACCAACGCATTCTTCTCCACCCACCATCCAGCAGACAGCTAACCCGGCATAACCCGGCGTAGGGGCAGGTCTCCTCCCAACGACCGGCGTAGTCAGGTCTCCGTGCCTGCCCTCCCAACGACCGGCGTAGTCAGGTCTCCGTGCCTGCCCTCCCCGTGCCAGCCCTGTTGTCAGTATCAGAATCGGAATAGATTACGGCAGGCGAATGTAGCCTTCTTTTTCGCGGGTCTTTTGTTCTGCGCGGGCGCGACGAATGATCATCTCTGCTTTTTCGAACGCTTGCTCCGGTGTGAGCTTCAACTGGGCGATGCCCTGCTCAATCGCTTTTTGACCGACAGCGACCGCTTCCCGGGGGAACACTTCCCACTCGTCCATCGTGGGAATCAGATAGTCTTCACGCAGGCCTTTGTCCTCGGCGACCTTGGCCAATTCTCGGGCGGCAGCGATGCACATTTCATCGGTGATCGTCGTGGCCATCACATCCAGCGTTCCGCGGAAGATGCCCGGGAAACCGAGGGAGTTGTTGACCTGATTGGCGAAATCGCTTCGACCCGTCGCGACCACGCGGGCGCCGGCTTCCTTGGCTTCCCAGGGCCAGATCTCCGGAATCGGATTGGCGCAGACGAACACCACCGCATCCTTGGCCATCGACCTGATCCACTCCGGCTTGACCGTATCCGGTCCGGGTTTGGACAAGGCGATCATCACATCCACCCCCTCGAAGGCCTCGGCCGGTCCGCCGGTTCGTTGCTCCGCATTGGTGATCTCCACCAGTTGCCATTTGTAGGGATCGGACTTGAGATCCTCGCGGCCTTTGTGCAACAGGCCCCGTGAGTCACACATGTATGTGAGGGACGGGTCGACCCCTGCCTTGGCCAACATGATCGCAATGCGTTGGTTGGAGGCACCCACACCGAGCATCCCGATTTTAACTTTGTCGAGGGGTTTGTTGACCACCTTGACCGCATTGATCAAACCGGCCAGGGTGACCGCCGCGGTGCCTTGCTGGTCGTCGTGCCAGACGGGAATCTCGGCCTCTTCGCGGAGGGTGTCGAGCACTTTGAAGCACTTGGGTTTCTCGATATCCTCGAGATTGATGCCGCCAAATGTCGGTTGGATTTGCTTGACGAAATGAATGATGTCCTCGGCGTTCTCCGCGTTGATGCAAAGGGGCACCGCGTCCACACCGCCGAGATACTTGAACAGGATGGCCTTGCCCTCCATTACGGGCAGACCCGCGGCCGGACCGATGTTGCCCAAGCCCAATACCCGTGTGCCGTCCGATACGACGGCGATCATGTTGGACTTGGCAGTGTGGCGCAGCACCTCTGCCGGGTCTTGGTGGATCGCTTTGCACGGTGCGGCCACTCCCGGCGTATACCAAATCGCAAAATCATCCACGTCACGGATACAGCATTTGGACACGACTTCTACTTTCCCTTGGTAAAACGGATGCAATCGGAGGGCGTCTTCGGCGGGCTTTTGCGCCTTGGCGAGTAGTTTTTCTTTCGTCTGATCACCTTCGTCCATTTTTCGGCTCCTTTTTCATGCGTCGCAGGCCATTCGTTTTGTTCGGCACGGCCTTGTCTAGCAGCCATATCATTTGACTAGTCGAAGTCAATTGGAAAACGCGGGCGGGTTGGGGAAATCCTGCTGTACAGTTGGCGGATCATTTGTTAGTCAGTCACCAACGAACCGACTGAGGAGAAGAACATGTCAGAGATTCGAGTTCGCTTTGCCCCGTCGCCCACCGGAGTGCTCCATCTCGGCGGCGCGCGGACAGCGCTGTTCAATTGGCTGTGGGCCCGACACACGGGCGGTAAATTCTTGTTGCGCATCGAGGACACCGATCGCCAGCGCTCCACCGACGAATCCACCCGCGCGATCATGGATGCGCTGAAGTGGTTGGGGCTCGATTGGGACGAGGAACCGGTGTTCCAGTCCACGCGAATCGACGCACATAAAGAGGCGCTCGAAAAGTTGATCGCACAACACCGGGTCTACAAATGTTACTGCACGCCCGAGGAGCGCAAAGCCATGCGCGAACAGGCCCAGGCGGAAAAGCGCACCTTCATCTACGACGGTCGGTGCGACGGCAAATCCGACGATTCGAGCAAACCGTTCGTCTGGCGTTTCCGCATGCCCAAGGAGGGTGAAACCGTCGTCAACGATCTGGTGCAGGGGATTGTGCGGACGCCGAACGAAGAGCTCGAAGACCTGGTGATCGCTCGGTCGGACGGATCACCGCTCTACAATTTTGTCGTGGTGATAGACGATGCCGCGATGGGAGTGACCCATGTGATTCGCGGAAAAGACCACCTGACCAACACCCCCAAACAGGTTCAGCTCTACCAGGCGCTCGGGCTGAAGGTGCCCGAGTTCGGGCACTTGCCGCTGATCTTGGGCTTGTCCAAGCGGCTGCGTTCCGCCGGGATCGAATCGTACAAAGAGCAGGGTTACACGCCCGAAGCGGTGAACAACTACATCGCGCGGCTCGGCTGGTCCCACGGAGATCAGGAGCAGTTCTCTTCAGCCCAACTCGTCGAGCTGTTCGATTTGAAAGATGTCAATCGAGCCGAAGGGGCACTCAACTTGGAGAAGATGGAGTGGCTCAATCAGCAACATCTGCAGGACAAGGCCCCGGAGGTGTTGGCCAGCCTGGCCGCTCCTTTTTTAATGAAGATCGGTTTTGATATCAAAGAAGACGATCCTCAGTTGATCCGAGCTTGCGCCACAGTGCAAAAGCGCGCCCGCACGTTGGTCGACCTGGCTGAGCGCGTTCGCTTTTATTTCGTTCCTGATGAATCGTTGGCATACGAAGCGAAATCGGTCAAAAAACACCTCACCGAGGAAGCGCGGTCCCGATTGGACAAGGTGCGGCAGATGCTCCAGGATGTGTCGGACTGGTCTGAGGCGTCACTGCACGATTCAGTGCAAGCGTTCTGTGAGGAGAACGAGCTGAAGCTCAAACACATTGCCCAGCCGTCCCGCGTGGCCCTCACCGGTTCCCAGACCGGTCCGGGATTGTTCGAGATCATGGACACCCTGGGCAAAGTCTCCACCCTGGCCCGTCTGGGCCGTGCCGTCGAAGGGGTTTAGAGTAGGCCCCAGTGCCTGCCCTCCCTGTCGCGGGAAACCGAGTTTCTTTTAAGGCATCTCAACAGCAGCAAGCGCTGTCCCGATTGAGGGCACCGTTAATGATAGCGTTGGCGCAACCCACTCCGCTTCGGACACTGAGCGCTTCCTGCTTGCAGTTGATCGCACAGGCCCCGCACTCCATGCAGGCGTCCTTGTCGGCGATTGTCGCCTTTTTGTCCACGATGCTCAGTACTGCCTGGGGGCAGACTTTCAGACAGGTGCCACATCCGTTGCACCGATGATGATCGAGTGCCAGGGTGGATACGTCTTTTAGATAGAGTAGTCTCTGCATTGGCAGCTCCTCATGCGGTAAATCTCGATGTGATCCACAGCATCAGCCCTGCTGCGGCACCAACCAGCTGCAGGGGGAGCCCCACCCGCATCTCTTTTTGTACGCCGGACAGGGAGGTGTAGGTGGAGGCCCCGGTAAAGTTCATCGCCAGAAACGCGGTCAACGCCGGGATGATCAGCATCCATGCACTCGCTTCGAACCTACCGCTCCATCCGCCCAGATCACCGCCGAAAAGCGTGACGACGACCGCGCCAAGGGCCATCCCCACGGGCAGGCTTTTTACTGAAAACGCTCGACCGGGTAACCAGGGCAACAGGATGGGCGTCAAGATGGCGCCCCCCAACAAAATGCCGGCAAAGGCGGCGGTTGCCATCACCCCCGAGCTCATCGCGCCGGCCCAGTAGCCCGCCGGATGGCCCAGACCGCTGAGCAAGAAGAAGGCGATAGACAAGAGGAGCATCCATTTGGCGGCGGTCACCAATTCGACGGGGATTAACACCACCCGTTCGCGTAGGGGAAATCGCTTGCGGCGCATGTCCGGTGACGCCTTTTTACCGGCTGCCAGAAACACCGGCAAATCTTCGATGCGCACTGGTCCGAAAACCACTTTGAACCCGGTGGCCTCTTTTACTTTGTGCGCCGCAATACCGGGCGCGCCGAGTTGGGGGGCGATCACACGGCGGTGCCCGACAATCCGGTCGAGCTTGGCTGAGGTGATCGAGCGGATCAGTTCGTCGGTACCGAAAGTTCCTTTTCCGGCAGCACACCACACATTGATCGCCGCTGAATTGAGCACCAGGATCCAAAAGTCACCGCCGGCCATTGCGCGTCGCACCAAGTCAAAGGTCAACTTGTAATTGGCGGTCACGAGAACTTCGGATTGGGCGTTCGGTGTTCCGATGGCGTACAACCCCGGTGGAATGCCGTAGGTCATCCGGCCCACACCCCAGCGCGTTCGAATGGTGCCCCACCAATCTCCGGCGGTCAGGCGCGTGGCGATCCGAGGCACTGATCCGGCGGGTGTGTCGATTTCGTCTTCGACAAACGGCAGGTCTTTGCCCGGCCGACTTAACAGGGTAAATGTCGCCGGCGCGCCACATCCACATTCGGACGGCGCCGGTGTGATCATTTTGAACGGCTGGAGGTCGTCAGTCATTGCGAGCTTTCTCCTTTTGCGGGGGCGGACAACAGGACTCGAGCGCGTCGGCGAGGGTGCGCAACCATTGGACCAACTCCTGGATACGCACCCGATAAAAGACCTCTTTGCCCCGCTTGACCGCCTCGAGCACCCCCGCATCCTTGAGGGTCCGGAGGTGGCGTGACACCACCGAGATGTTCACCGGGCAGCAGGCGGCCACTTCTGTCACAGTCTGCTCCTTGGCCAGCTCGGCCAGGCGGGCCAGGATGGCGATGCGATTGGGATCAGACAGCGCTTTGAACACCTCGGCCGGGAGCCATTGGGTCAGTTCTGGGCAACAGGGGGTTGTGTCTTCGCTCATGGTCAGTTCACTTTCACATTTGCGTCACTATGCAAATATAGGCAATCGCCTCCGAATGTCAACCGCGTATCGTTCAGGGGAGGGTTCAACTCGGCTGATTGTAGCCAGTGAGTAAAGGTAAATGGGGAGGGTGGTTTACAATGTGTAAGATTGTCCTTTGGAGGAGTAGACAAAGCGTTTGATACGGCTATTGATGTTTATCTATTGGTAATAATTGAAGAATATTATTTAAACGGTGGTTAGAATATTCATTGATTGCGGTAAATATTTATAACTACTTGAATTGATTAGATAAATTAAAATTTTTCTATTGACGGACAAAAATACTAAATGATACATTTCACATAATGCAAAAAAGTATGAATCCCAACAAACCAGACTATAAAGGAGAAAACGCAATGAAAAAGGGAGTTTTTTTGTGCTTGGCCGTGGGGGCTCTTTTCATTTGTGCGGTTTTGATGCCTTCGGTCGCAACGGCCGAACAAACCGTCGCCGGTGAAAAGGTGCAAATTATTCACAAGAACACCGGTTTTCGATTTGCGGAATACAGCGATGCCTATCTTAAAGAGGTCATCCAGGAGGTGTTCTTCACCCCGTACGCAGATGATCCCCCGTATTACCGCGCAGTTGCAGAACCGATTATGGATCGGAACGACGGGTTTGATTACCTGCACGTTACCACCCTCTATGTGGGCAGCTGGCGGGCCGACGTTTCTCTGATGGTGTTCAGTAACGGGAAATATGTCTACACTGAGCACAATTACAGGATTCAACCCGGTGATCTCTACATCGATCCAAATTGGCGCGCGGAATGCCCTGAGGAGGGCATACAAGTGGTATTTGGCTGTGATAGCGCCTGCCAGGGAAACCCCGAAGCGGTCAAAGCGCTCAACGCTTCAGTGGAATCGCTTGAAGCGGCCGGAATGACGGTCCGGCTGAAAACCGGCTCCGGCTCTGATGCGGCAACCCCCACGGGAATGATCAACTGGCTGGCTTGCAAAGACCTGAGCTATGAGGGAACGATCAGCCACGGCTCCCCCAGCGGACTGATGCTGAACGGCGGTACCTTGGGTGCGAGCCATTTCAACGCGTTGGACAGCGATTTCAATGATTGCAAAGCGCTGTTCTACACCGCCTGCCAGGCGCACAATGATCCCTTCGAGTCAGCCGTGGAAGGCACTGGTCCTCACTTTTTCATCAGTGGAAAGAACAACGTTTCGATGGGAACCGGCGACCGCGTGGTCAGCACGTTCTGGGCCAAATTGACCGAGAATTACGGTTCGGTGGGTGTTGAAGAGGCGATCAAGTACGCTGTGGATGAAGAGTACGGCGGCTGGCCCGGTGACTACGACATTACGGTGCAGGGTCCGGACGAGTGGGACGAGGAGTGCAACGGCAGTGGTGACGCGGACACCGACTCGGATAG
>JANQET010000026.1 GCA_028278265.1 Myxococcota bacterium | reverse complement strand
ATCTCAAACTGAACTACACCGGAGAGTGGTACTCATACGGGTTTTCGCCGGCCCTTCAGTCCGCCGGCGGCGATCTCATTTCTCGACCATCATTTGATGCGGCCCGCGGTGCTTTGAACGGTCCAGCCGCAGTGCGGGCAATGACCGCGATACAATCCTGGTTCTCCAATGAACGGGTCGATCCCAACCTGGATGACGCCGCGTTTACCACCGGACGGGTGGCCCTCTCCTGGGCCGGCCATTGGGAGTTCGAACGGTATCGGGAAAAATGGGGAAACGATTTGGTGGTCCTGCCCCTGCCCGATTTCGGCACCGGTTCGCACAGCGGTCAGGGGTCTTGGGTGTGGGGCATCGCCCAAAACAGCGCCCACCCCAAGGCCGCCGCCCGGTTCATCTCCTTCCTGTTGCAAAAGGACGAGGTGCTGCGCATGACCAGTGTCAACGGCGCCGTGCCCGCCACCCGGA
Source organism: Myxococcota bacterium (assembly GCA_028278265.1). GTDB lineage: Bacteria > Myxococcota_A > Polyangia > JAAYKL01 > JAAYKL01 > JANQET01. Next base: position 3,630 of record JANQET010000026.1, on the reverse strand, counting down.
GCGCTGTCGCTGCCTCGAGACGCTACGGCCCTCAGGGCCCCCTGCGCCTGTTCGCCGACCAGCTGACCTCAGGTGTCACCGTGCCGCGACCCGAGACTCCGGCCTATCCCGTGATCAGCTCGGTGTTCGAGCAGGCCTTTCACGACATCCGCAATGGCGCCGACGTTCAACAGACATTGGATCGGGCCGCGGCGATTATCGATCGGGACATCGCCGACAACCAGGGCTACCCCTGGCTGGAGCGCCCATGAAAAAGTGGTCCACAGCGGCGATCGGCATGGCCCTGCCGGCGCTGATCGGTTTGGGGCTGTTTGTCGTGCTGCCGTTCCTGCTGGCCATCGGCCTGTCGTTCACCAATGCCCGGTTGGGCTCTCCCCTCGGAATTCAGTTCGTCGGCCTGCGGGAATACGTCTATGTGCTGAGCGATGCGACCTTTTGGCGAGCACTGGGCAACAACTGCCTGTTCGCCGCATTGATCGTCCCCGGTCAAACCGCCTTGGCCCTCGGCCTGGCCCTACTGCTCAACCAACCCCTGCGCGGTATGGTCGTTTTTCGCACCCTGTTCTTCATGCCGGTGATCTTTCCCATCGCCCTGGTTTCGGTGGTCTGGATCTTGATCTTCGCCCCCGGACCCGAGGGAATGCTCAACGGCTTTCTCGGTTGGTTGAGCGGTGGCGCCTGGCAGCCCCGGGATTTCTTGAACGATCCGACGTGGGCCCTGCCCGCGGTGGTGCTCACCTCGATCTGGCAGGGGGCGGGGTTCCAGATGGTGGTGCTGCTCGCCGGACTGCAGTCGATCGATCCGGCGCTGCACGAAGCCGCAGCAATGGACGGCGCCGGCCGGTTCCGACGATTTCTACACGTCACCCTCCCGGGGCTGCGCAACCCGCTGATCTTCGTCACCATTGTGACGACGATTCTCTCCTTTCGCATCTTCGATCAGGTGCGCATCATGACCAACGGAGGGCCCAAGGGGGCGACCACCACGGTGGTCTACGAAATCGTCCAGGCGGCCTTTGACCGGGCTCAATTGTCCCGCGGCGCGGCGATGGCGGTGCTCTTTTTCGTACTCGTGCTCGGCCTGACCCTGATCCAGCGCCGGGTGTTCAAACAGCACGGCGCGGTGAACCGATGAGCGTGACCCAAAGAAACCTCTGGCGTCAGGCGATTCGATTGCTCGTGCTTGGCCTCTGCACCACTGCGATGGTCGCCCCGTTGGTCTTCATGATCATCGGCAGTCTCAAACCGGATGCGGCGGTGCTCACCGAAGCCGGCACCCTCGCCGCAATATTTCCCAATGAGGTGTCGCTGCAAAACTATACCGACGCCGCGCGTCGCGTTCCCTTCGGTCGCTTTTTGTTCAACTCCGCCCTGATCAACCTGGCCATCGTGGTGCTCGGTCTGGCGGTCAACGCTCTAGCCGGCTACGCCCTGGCGAGGCTCGACCTGCCGGGGAAGAAGATCGCCCTCGCCCTGGTGATGGCCGTTCTGGTGATCCCCTTCGAAGCGATCGCCATCCCCCTGTTCTACCAGCTCAGCGCGATCGGACTGCGAGACAGCTACCTGGTTCAAATCGTCCCCTTCATCGCCAATCCGTTATCGATTTATCTCTTCTACTCGTTCTTTCTAAATCTCCCGCGGGAGCTCGAAGAGGCAGCGCGACTGGACGGGGCGGGCACCTGGCGCACCTTTATCACCATCATCGTGCCCAACGCCAAGCCGGTCTTCGCCGCGGTGACGATCGTCAGCTTCTTGTTTTCCTGGGGGGCCTACCTGTGGCCCCTGTTGATGACCACGCGCGCTGCGGTGCGCCCGCTCCCCCTGGCCATCGCCAGCTTCTACACCCTTCCCCCCCGTCAATGGGGTGACATTCTCGCCTTCGGGGTGATGATGGTGGCGCCGTTGCTCGTGATCTTCATCGTTTTCCAGCGCTGGTTCGTCACCGGCGTCGCCAACAGCGGGATGAAAGGATAAGCCAGTGGCCGCGATACGTTTCGACCAGGTGAGCAAACTCTATCCGGGCCCGGTTCGCGCGGTGGACGGGGTGTCGATCGATATCAGGGACGGCGAATTCCTGGTCCTCGTCGGCCCGTCCGGTTGCGGCAAGAGCACCTTGATTCGGATGCTGGCCGGACTGGAATCGGTGAGCGCCGGGGTGATCTCGATTGACGACCGATCCGTTAACGACCTACCGCCGGAGCAACGCAACACGGCGATGGTCTTTCAAAACTACGCCCTCTATCCCCACATGACCGTGCGGGGTAATCTGGCCTTCCCGCTGAAGATGCGCAAAACACCACCGGCCGAGGCGAGGGCCAAAATCGACGAGGTCGCAGAGCTGCTCGAGCTGAGCCCGATTCTCGATCGCAAACCGGCCCAGCTCTCCGGCGGTCAACGGCAACGGGTGGCCATGGGGCGGGCCATCGTGCGGGATCCGGCGGTGTTTCTGATGGACGAACCCCTCTCTAATCTGGACGCCAAGTTGCGCACCCAAATTCGCGCGGACATCGCCTCGCTCCAACACCGGTTGGGCACAACTACGATCTACGTCACCCACGACCAGGTCGAAGCGATGACCCTGGGCCATCGCATCTGCGTGATGAAGCAAGGGGCGGTCCAGCAAATTGGTCCGCCGGGGGAAGTCTACGAGCGGCCGGCCAATGCGTTCGTGGCGGGATTTTTGGGCAATCCGGGGATGAACCTGATCCCGGCCGGGGCGGTTTCGGCTGCGCCGGATCGACTCGAGCTCGACCTGGCCGGTCAATCCCTGGCCTTTGAGAGCAGCGCGATCCCCTCGGGGGATCGAATCGGCTCGAATTGCCTGCTCGGGGTGCGACCGGAAGCGCTCACTCCGGTGAAACCGAATTCGCAAGAACCCCAGCTACGATGCACCATCGAGGCAGTTGAGTTGATCGGACACGAGCAACTCGCCCATCTCAGCTTGGCTTCGAGTGAAATGCCATCAACCCCGCTGGCTGGCAGTTACACTGACAAAATTATCGCCCGCATCCCGTCGACAGTCCGCCTCGAACGGGGTTCAGCGATGTGGTTCGGACTGTCCCCCGATGCGATCTACATTTTTGAGAATGACGGGGAAAAGAGATCAATCGACCATCGGGCTACTGAATCTCCGCCAGTTGAATCATGACGGTCATATAGGTCTGGCCGTTCATCTTCAAATAGAGGGTATTAACATAATCCACCGTATCATTGGGGGTGTGATACTGGGAACCATGGGTCTCCTGGTGCGATGAAATTGCCGTAAATCCCCGATCCCAGAACGCTTTGTGATCACTGCTGCAGGAATGGGAGTTGAGCTCCACATCAGACCAGGGAATTTCGTATTTATCGATATTGTCGACCGCCATGTCTTTGATGTTCGAGGATTGGCTGTTGTAGAGAATGTCCAGCACGTAATTATCGTTGGGATCAAAGCCGGCCGAATCGTAGTTGATCACCAATTGGATGTTCTCACCGCTGTTGTCGGCAGCCTGAGCGTAGTTTTTGCTCCCGATCAAGCCGTTCTCCTCCCGATTCCAGCAGGCGAACTTGAGTGTGTGTTTGAATTCGTACTGGCTCAAGACGCGGGCGTACTCCAATACCAACGCGACGCCGACGGCGTTGTCCGTG
>JANQET010000495.1 GCA_028278265.1 Myxococcota bacterium | reverse complement strand
AACGGACGGGCTACTGATCACGCCCACCGAGGTGGAGGACAAATGGGTGTTGGCGCTTCGGGGTCAACAGCTCATCGCAGCGCGGAGTTGGACCGGCACGGTGGAAGTTCTAGCGAGTGTTCGTCGCGAAAAAGACGAACTCCTCGTCACAGGAGTGCGGTTTACCAAAGACAGCGGATTGGGTGTTTTTGGCGATCCGATCTCGGTATTTGACTGGCTCGTGCGAACGCATGCACTCAATCAGCAACTGCCCTTGCCGGTCGATAGTGCCGGTGCCAACCTCTTGGAAGAGGTGCCCCTAGCGGTTTTCAGCAGTTTCGGCAACCGGGCCGCCTTTGCCGCCAAACACTGGGATCCGCCCAACCCAACCCAACCTCTGCGGGCCGATGGACGGGTCATGAGAGCGGTGCAACACGAAGACTATGCAACCCTTCGAAAATTATCAGCAGCCGGAGAATCGCTGGTGACGCCCAGCCCCACCTGCGGTTTCACCCCCCTTATTCTGGCCAGCATCAATGGCGACAAGAAGTCGTTGGCGCTGCTCCTCGAGCTAGGGGCTGATGTGAACGGGGAAGATGACAACGGGCTCTTTCCACTTGGGCATGCCATCGTTCATGGCCATGGTATCGATGTGTTGAGTATTTTGACCGAGGCCGGCGCTGATCTCGAGAAATCAAACGAAGACGGTTTCGGCGTTTTACACGCCGCCGCAGAATGCGACCGCGCTGACATCATACCCTGGTTGATCGACATCGGGGTTGAGCTGGAAGCGCGAACCAACAACGGGCACACCGCACTCCATATTGCCTGCGGCCTGGGTCATCTAAACGCCGCCAAGGCACTACTCGAATGTGGTGCTGATCCGACCATACGGGCCGGCGACGGCGACGCCTCCGCCATTGCCCGGAAGGAGGGAAATTTAAAAATCGTGAAGCTGTTGGTGAGACACAAAACCCGCTAAGCCAGCGAGTCTGGTCGAGTTCAAATCAGTTCAGGTTAGGGGGCAAGACGAGATGACACGGGACAGATTTCAAGGATCGATTTTGGGTTTGGCGCTGGGGGATTCCCTCGGTGCACCGTTCGAGGGGGGACCGCTGGAACGGATGGTCTGGAAGGTGTTGGGCAAAACGCGGACCGGAAAGGCGCGCTGGACGGATGACACCCAAATGGCTATTGATCTGTGCGAAAGCCTGGTCGCGTCCGGAGGGGTGAATCAAGAAGATCTGGCGCTGCGGTTCGCGCACGGCTACCGCTGGAGCAGGGGATACGGTCCTGCCGCGGCCAAACTGTTGAAACGAATCAGGTATGGAAGGGATTGGCGCGAGGCCAGTCGTTCGGTCTATCGCGACGGGTCGTACGGAAACGGAGGAGCGATGAGAGCGCCGGCGGTGGGCCTGTACTACTCATCGGCACCGGATTTGATTCCCACGGCTGCACGCCAGACAGCTGAAATCACCCACGCTCACCCCCTCGGACAAGAGGGGGCGGTGCTCATCGCGGCGGCCACGGCAACAGGGACGACAACCGATAGCAAGCAGGCCATCCTCGACGGCGTGATCGAACACTGTCGCGATGCCACTTTTCGAAACAAACTGGCGACAGCTGGATCCTGGCTCGCACGTGATGAGCGGCCCTCACCACAGGAAGTCGCGAAAATCCTGGGCAACGGCATCTCAGCACCGGAATCGTGCGTCACCGCGATTTATCTGGCGCTGCACTTTTTGCACCAACCGTTTGACCAACTGCTCGCCGCCGCAATTGCAGGCAAGGGGGACACCGATACGATTGGAGCGATGGCCGGCGCGATCTGGGGGGCGGTAAATGGGGCGACGGCGCTACCGGAAGCCGAGCTGGCCCGTCTCGAGCAGCGAGAGCGGCTCGAACAGCTCAGCGCAACGCTCTATGACAACAGAGCTGGTTCAGACCGGGCTGGGCCGACGAATTAACCCGTTTTACGCGCGAAGCCCCCAGGTTAAGCCGAACAATTCACGAACGATCAGCTCGGCGCTATTTTTTTACGTATGCGACAGATTCTTCGCAGTACTCAATCCAACGGTTCTTATTGCCGGCCGGGATCAAGACCCGATCCTTCATCGGCTTGCCCGTTCCCGGATCGTGCGGCTCCCCGTCACCCGAATCGATGATCGCCTGCACCCGGTCTGGGGAAAGTTTGACCGTGAGGTTCCCTTTGTAAAACATGGCGAACATTTTACCGCCGTATTTCAGCCCCTGAGCGCCCTTCGGCCCCGGCGTTTCCACGTCTGGATGGGTAGAAAAATGAGCGATTAAATCCAAGTAGACTTCCCTCATCACGCACCTCCTTCCACTAAGGCATCATACAAATCAAGGCGGTTTGCAACGCGTATCAGCTGCTTTTTGAAACGTTGGCTCAGTCGATGCGGGTGTTACCCGGGGAATGTGCCGATATGGTGCGGAGCCCTCTCTTTGGCGATCAGAAGGTTCGTCGAATCGATCCGGCTGGAGACTACTCCCCTTCGAATTTGAACGAAACGTTGACCCTCGCCCGGTAAGCGACCACATTGTTGTTGTCGACCTTCATATCCAGTTTGGTCACTTCGGCGATACGCAGATGCCTCAATGATTTAGCAGCCTGTTGCACGGCACTCTTTGCCGCATCCTCCCAAGATGTATCCGATGTACCGACGAGCTCGACAATTTTGTAAACGCTCTCAGACATGACTTCCCTCCTTGGTGGTGGCATACAACCACATGTTTTTGATGACCCTCTTCTTCATAACGCACCCCAGGACGTGCGACAAACCAATAAATCGAAACTCGACATCAGAAACGTAACACGATAGTTCCCAATGACTATTCGCCTTGCGAGACCCGGTCGGCTATTTCGCCGGTACCCACGCCATCCCGTCCGGCTCCTTGCCCGCACGCAGCTTTCCAACGGGTCGCCAGCTCGTGAGATCCAGTACGGAGATCACATCCGCATTGGCGTGAGCGACAAATGCCCGCTTGCCATCCGGGGTGATCACGATGCCAATCGGCACCGAGCTGTCGCCAAAGCGATCGCCGAACAGACGACCTTCGGTCTCACCCTTCCCCGCATTCAAATCGATCGCCCGCACCTCCTGTTTGGTCTTCACGTCAAAAACGCGCACCAGCCCCGACTTGGCGTTGCTGATCAGCGCGTACGCCCCGTCCGGGGTGATTCGAGCGCGGATCGGGAAGGCAGCCGATGCCAAAGTGGCAACCACCTTCAAGGTCTGGGTGTCGATGATCGAAATGGTGTCTTCGCCCCGATTGGTCACCCACAGCTCCCGTCCATCCGGCGTGATGTCAATCCCTTCGGCACCTTTGCCCGTGGGCACATTGGTCACCAGTTCGTTCGACTTGAGATCAAGCACAGAAACGGTCCCCGAACGAATGTTGGCCACATAGGCCCGCGTCGCATCCGGCGCGACGACCAGCATGTGGGACACCTCCTGCTCGGTACCGATCTCACAGGTGATGTCACCGGTCAGCACGTCCACACAGACCACTGCTTTGGAATCTTCGACCGTCACCAACACCTGCGAGCTGTCCGTCAAGAATTGCATGCCATGGGGCCGTCGATGGGTGAGCTCGACGGTGCGCACCACCAGGCGCTTGTTGAGATCGATCACCGACAGCGTCGATCCCGGCGCTTCGCGGGTTCCGTAATTTCCCACCACGGCCAGGGTGTGATCCGCCGACACGGCGACTTCGTGCGGACCGACCCCCACAGGAATGGTGGCCACCACCTGTTCACCAAGCGGGTCAACCAAAGAAACTGTGGCTTCCGCCTTATTGAGCACCACCAGCAGATCTCCGGGCCGGGTTGCCGCCTCGGCAGAAGGGTCGATCGGAATTGGTTCATCTGTTTTGGGTACCGCTGCCGTTGGGATCTGGTTCGCGCAACCAGCAAAACCGGCGATCATCGCAGCGGTGATTTGGATTTTGATAAACATTTCAGTCATGGTTGTTCCATAACCCTTTTTACCGTCGCCGGCACGATGAATTTTCAGTTCAGCTGTCGTGGTTCTGCACCGGTCAAAGCGATGGACCTACCACCAAAAACGACTGGCGTCTGGCTCAGGCCGGTCTTAAGATAGAAGAGTATTTTTGGGGAAATCAAAGGAGCGGATCATGGAACTAGGCGCATTTTCAGTAAGTTTGGCGGTAAAGGATATTGAGCAGTCGAAACTCTTCTATGAAAAGTTGGGCTTCAAAATCTTCGGCGGTGAACAGTCACAGAACTGGTTGATCATGAGAAACGGCGAATACACCATCGGTCTGTTTCAAGGGATGTTCGAGAACAATATTCTGACGTTCAATCCCGGTTGGGACAAGGACTGCAACAAGCTCGCCTCGTTCATCGACGTTCGCGATCTGCACCAAAAGATCAAGTCCGAAGGTATCGAAATCACCAGTGTGTCGATCACCGGTGACAGCGGTCCGGGAAACTTCACCGTGGTTGATCCGGACGGCAATACGATTTTAATCGATCAACACGTGTAGCGGCTGCGCTAAACATCTGCCGCGTTGGAGAAGTAAATGGCCAAGTATGACGAAATACTCGAAGCGGTGGCACCCTGCGGGATCAGTTGCGAAAAGTGCTTTGCCTATCAAAACGGAGATATTAGAGAACATAGTCTAGCCTAGAGTTTCGCCATTTTTAAGGACTCCCTCTCCTTTCGTAATGAGCACATTTTTGCAGAATTGATCACGATCGAGAGGACGAGCAAGTATCTCCCCCTTTCGCA
>JANQET010000494.1 GCA_028278265.1 Myxococcota bacterium | reverse complement strand
GGACTACGCCGCCCTCGCTGCCGGTGATCTCGGTCAGGCCCGCAAGCAGGCCGCTCTGCTCGGCGGCCGGGTCACCACTGATCTCGATGAAAGTGACATCTCCCGGGCGACGGTGGAGAGCGTGGCCGAGAACACCAGCGACGGGGTAGTAGCGCCCCTGTTGTTCGCCGTCGTCGCCGGTCCGGTGGGGGCCGTGACCTACAAGGCGATCAACACCTTGGACTCCCTATTCGGCTATCGCAACCCGCGCTACCACAACTTCGGTTGGGCAGCCGCCCGGTTGGACGATCTGGTCAATCTAGTCCCGGCCCGGCTGAGCGGTCTGTTGATCGCCGGCTGCGCCGGATTCCTCCGGCTGGCGCCGAGACGCGCCTGGACCGTCCTGCTGCGGGATCGCCGGGCCCACCCCAGCCCCAACGGGGGTCACCCCGAAGCGGCGGTGGCCGGCGCACTGCAGGTCCAACTCGGCGGCACCAACCGCTACGCCGGACAACAGGAGCGACGGCCACCCATCGGCGATCCGCTGAAACGGTTGAACCCCCGCCACATTCGCCAATCGACTCAATTGATGCTCGCCGCATCTCTGGCCGCTCTCGCGCTCGGCTTGATCGTCCGCTGGCTGATCATCAGCGGGCCGGAGCGGTTCAGCGCCCTGTGGGGAGGGGTGTGATGCGCCGCTCCGCTTGCCCAAATCTCGCGCGATTGCTGCTGCTGGGCGAACTGCTCGGAGGGCTCACCTCGGCCCGGGCCCAAACCGGGGACAGCGACGATACCGCGTTGACCGAAGACGAGGCGCTCCTGCTGGCCGAGGACGATGAATATGTCTATGAGACGGTCGTTCCCGGGTACCGGCTCTACGCCACGGATGAGGTCACCGGCTTTGCCGAGACGATTGAAGTCGTCGAGGAGACCACCCGGCTGACCTCTGTGTCCGAGGTGCTCGTCGAATCGACCGGCGTGCAGGTCCGGCGCACCGGTGGATTGGGCTCGAGAAGTGAGGTCAGCATCCGCGGCTCCACCTCGGCCCAGGTGCCGATCTTCCTGGACGGCATTCAGCTCAATGTGGGGGGATTCTCGTCGGTCAACCTGGGGGATTTACCCCTCGATACCCTGGACAGCATCGAGGTCTATCGGGGCAATGCGCCGGTTGCCCTCGGCTCGGCCGGAATCGGCGGTGCGGTGGTGTTGAAGACGAGGTGCCTCTCCCGTCCGGGCACCGAGTCGGCCCTGAGCTACGGCTCGTGGCACACCGGGCGGGGCCTACTGGTACGACAGGATACGATGGGCGATGTCAGCGGGCTGGCGCTTTTTTCGGCGCAAGGGGCCAAGGGCGATTTCACCTATCTCAACCGAAACGGCACCCTGTTCAACGAAGCCGATGACCAATTCGTTTCGCGCCAGAACAACCAGCACGTCGCCTACAGCGGCTTGGTCAAGCTCAACGGCACCGTCGGTAGCTGGGAGTGGGTGTTGCTCAACGAGTTGTTCGCCAAGGATCAGGGGGTGGCCGGCACAGAGAACATCATCGCCTCGGAGGCGTCCCTCTTCACCCTGCGGGACGCCGCTGCACTCCAACTGAACCACTCGCTGACCGGGCGCTTGGATCTCAACCTGATCGTGAACTACCTGGTGCAGCAACAAACCTTCAGCGACCCCAAGGGCGAAGTGGGCATCGGTCACCAGCACATCCGCTCCAACGCCAACGGTGCGGGGGCGGCAGCGGTCTTCACAGCGACGCTCAGCGAGGCACATCAGTTGACAGGACGGATCGCCGCGCGATTCGAACACTACCGTGAAATCGATGCATTCAAGGAGGCTGCCACCCAGGTCAATCCCAGTTGGCGCCTGCGCAGCGAGCTGGGCGCAGAGCATCGCTGGACCCTGTTCGAGCCGCTCGCTGTCGTGGCGACGATCCGCGGGGAGTACCATCTGTCCCGGTTCGGCGGCGGTCCGATTCACGGCATGCTGGACAAATTCGATCCGGCAACCACCCACGACTTCTACCTCTCCCCGTCGCTGGGATTTCGCCTTCAACCGACGGCGCCGTTGACCATCCGGGGAAATATCGGCCGCTATTTCCGGCCGCCGGATCTGAGCGAGCTGTTCGGCAACCAGGGGGTGGTGGTCGGCAACCCCAAGCTGCGCGCAGAATCGGGCATCAACGGGGATCTCGGTCTGCTCGTAACCCTCGAAGGGATCGGTGTGTTGGACCTGCTCCGCGTAGGTGCCTCCTGGTTCGGCGGTTGGACCGATCACCTGATCGCCTACACGCAAAACTCCCAAGACTCGATCCGCCCGGAAAATGTCGACGCGGCACTGATCCAAGGGGTCGAGGCGATCCTTTCAATGACCATCCTCGACCACCTCTTAGCCCACGGCAACTACACTTTTTTGTACGGGGTGAACCGCTCGGACAAGCCGTTCCACCGGGACAAACGCCTGCCCGGAAGACCCGCCCATGAAGCCTATGCCAAGATCGCGGTGACCCAACCGTTCGAGCGCTTCGAAGCCGGACTGTTCGGCGATCTGGATTTTGCGGGCAACAGTTTTCTCGACCAGGCCAATCGCCGCGAGGACGTGCTCAGCCGCCTGCTGTTGGGGCTGGGGGGCTGGTTCCTCTGGCGCCAGGCGGGGTTGACCCTCACCGTGGAGATCAAGAACCTGGCCGATACCATCACCCTCAAAGACGAACACGGCCGCCGGCGACCGATCCGCGACTACCAGGCCTTCATGCTGCCCGGACGCACCGTGCTGGCGACCCTCCATTGGAAGAGCCAATGACCGAAAAAAGGAGATTTCAAATGAACCGACCACCTTTACAACTGTTCCCCGTCATCGCCCTCCTCGTCGCCCTGGGCTCAGCAATCACCGCCTGCGAGCTCGGCGACGACACTGACAATACCACTGACACGGACAACACAACGGTCGATCGACCGATGGCACTGATCACGACATCCGACTATCAAACCGGCTCCTACGCCACGGTAGACATTGAAACCCGGGCGGTCGTAGCGGATATCGCGACGATTCACTCGGACGCCATCTGCGCCTATGAGGCATCCCTCGACCTCCCCTTGCTCATCCTGCGCTTGGGGGCCGATGCGATCGGCATCCTGGATCGCAACGCCGGGTTCGACATCGTCGGCGAGTACTCGGTGGTCGCCGGCACCAACCCCCAATCCATCGCTGTGGTTTCTGCAGAGCGGGCCTACGTTTCACGGATGGGCAGCCCGTTCCTGCTGGTCGTCCACCCCACCGCCGGGACCGTGATCGACGAGATCGATTTGAGCCCCTACGCCGACAGCGACGGTGTCCCCGAAGCCGCTGGCATGTTCCTCCACGGGGGCAAGCTCCACGTGGGTCTCCAGCGGTTGGACAGCGCCACCTTCGACCCGACGGATCACAGCTCCCTGCTCGTTTTGGACGCCGCCAGCGGGATGATCGAAACAGCGCTCAAGCTCACCGCGACCAATCCGCTGGCGGTGATGCACTTCAACGAAGCGCTGGGCCAGGCGGTCATCATCGAGAGCGGATCCTTCAGCACCCTGGCCGATGGGGGGATCGAGTTTTACGACCCGACGACCAGATCGCTCAGCGGACTGGTGATCACCGAGGCCGAGCTGGGTGGCAGCGTCGTCGATACGGTAATTGTCTCGCCGACCAAGGGATACGCCATCGTGGGCATCGTCGTCGATGAGTCGGCGACCACCCGGCTGGTCGCGTTCAATCCCGCGACGGGTAAGAAGACGAAGGAGCTGCTGAATGCCACCGGCTGGTCGTACGGCTCGCTGGCCTTGTCACCGGACGGCACTGAGCTATGGCTCGCTGATCGGACGTCGACCAGCCCCGGGTTGCGGATCTTCGACACGGCGACCGACGCCGAGATCACCACCGAGCCGATCAATGTGGGCTTGCCCCCGGCCTCGATCTGCTTTATCGATCCGGTCGCCGAGTAGAACGATGAAAATGCGCGTGTCGAACATCGCTTGGATGATGGTTGCTCTCCTGGTCGCCGCCGGGGGATGCCGCAGCAGTGACGGGGACCGGACAAAGGAATCCGTGACAACGCCGCAACAGGAGCGTCTGTTCACCCGCGCCGTCTCACTCGCCCCGAGCATCACCGAGATTCTCTTCGCCCTCGGGCTGGGAGACCGGGTCATCGGGGTCACCCACTATTGCGACTATCCGAAAGCAGCATTGAACAAACCCAAGGTGGGTGGGTACACCCAACCGAACTATGAAACGATCGCTAGTTTGAAACCGGATGTGGTGTTTCTGCTCGAGCATCACCGGGGGGTGATGGACAACCTCGATCGATTGGGGGTGCACTGGCAGATGCTCGATTCGAGGAGTGTTGCGGCAGTGCTGCAATCGATGCGCACCGTGGGCCGATTGATGGGCGTCGAAGCGAAGGCAACCGCTTTGACGGCGTCGCTGACTGAGCGGCTGGAGCGGGTCAAACAGTCAGTCGCCGGTGCCCAGAGACCGCGGGTGCTGGTATCGATCGGTCGCTCGATGGGCACGGCCTTGCTCACCGATGTTTTCATCGCCGGTCCCGGTTCGTTTTTCGACGAAGTGATCACCCTCGCTGGCGGGATCAACGCTTATCGGGGAACCGTCGTGCAATACCCCAAACTCTCGGCCGAGGGCATTTTGAGTTTGAATCCGGAGGTGATTATCGACCTGGTCCCAGACTTGGAACAAAAGAAGTTGACCGTCGAACAGGTGACGCGACAATGGCAAACCGTGCGGGCCGTCTCGGCCGTCAGCAACAACCGGGTCCATGTCCTGGGCCAGGACTACGTCGTCATTCCCGGACCGCGCATCGTGCTGCTCGTCGAGCAGCTGGCCGAGCTCTTCCACCCCTCGTCGGAGATCGAATAATGAACGGTGAACACGCGCTGGTCGTCGATGAAATCGACTGCCGCATCGGCCCGCAAACCATTTTGGACCGGGTTTCATTTACCCTGCAAAACGGCCGTCATCTGATCATCATCGGCCCCAACGGTGCGGGAAAAACCACCCTGCTCAAATGCCTGATGCGCATTTTGCCGACGACCGCGGGACGGATCACCGTTCAGGACCGGCCGTTGACCACCTACACGCAAAAAGGCCTCGCCAAACAAATCAGCTACGTCCCCCAAACCACCGGCCGGGCGCTGGAGTGCACCACCTACGAGTTCGTGGCCATGGGCCGCTATCCCTACTTGAACGCCCTCTGGGGGCTACGGCGCAAAGACAAACAGTTGATTGACCAGGCGTTGGAGCTGACGGGTACGTCGAAATTGGTCGACCAGTCCCTCGACACCCTCAGCGGGGGCGAGCGCCAACGGGTCTGCATCGCCGCAGCGCTGGCCCAAGAGGCCAAGATCCTGTTGCTCGACGAGCCGACCACCTTTCTCGATCCCCTCTACCAGACCCATATTCAGCAGTTGATCGAACGGCTCAATCGCACCCTGGGCCTGACCGTCGTTTCAGTCACCCACGACATCAACGGCGCCGTGCTGTGGAGCGATCAAATCCTCGCCCTCAAACAGGGCCGGGTGGCCTTCTCCGGCACCAGCACCGAGTTGATGGACAACGGGGTGCTGAGCGACATCTACGGCAAACAGTTTTTGTTCACCACCCATCCCCAGACCGGCGAAAGACTGATCGCTCCCGACGGGAGAGCCGGATGATCAGAGGGCGGCGGCTCGGCATCCTCTTTCTTTTGAGCGCGATTGTCATCGTTGTGGCGCCCCTGCTGGGCAGTCAGACACTCTGGTTCGACACCCTGATCAACGCCCCCCCCGGATCCCATCTGCACGATATATTCTGGCGCATCCGGGTGCCCCGGGTGCTGCTCTCCCTGCTCGGCGGCGCCGCATTGGCGGTCAGTGGACTCGCCTTTCAGGCGATATTTCGCAACCCCCTGGCCACACCCTATACGCTGGGGGTCTCGATGGGCGCTTCCCTCGGCGCGGCGGTATACGTCATCTTCGGCATCCCCTTCGTCCTCTGGCGGATCAGCGGCGAGTCCCTGTTCGCCTTTCTCGGCGCAGGCCTCTCGGTGGTCATTGTCTACGGGTTGACCCGAATCAGACGGGATTTTTCCACCATCACCATGCTGCTCGCCGGTGTGGCGGTGAGCTTCTGTTTCTCGAGCATCATCCTCTTTCTCCAGTACATCGGTGACTACTCCCATACCTACCGCATCGTCCGTTGGCTGATGGGGGGACTGGAGGTCGTCGGGTATGACGGGGTGCTCAACGTGTTGCCCTTTGTCGCCATCGGCAGCCTCATTTTGGCCGGGCTCAGCCGGGAGCTCAACTTGTTGACCGCCGGTGAGGACATCGCCGCCAGCCGGGGGGTCAACGTCCGGCGCATCCGAAAAGTCGTCTTCTTCGCCACCTCGCTAATGATCGGCGGGGTGGTCTCGGCCTGTGGCCCCATCGGGTTCATCGGCATGATGGTGCCCCACATCTGTCGTCTGCTGCTGGGTACTGAACACCGGGTGCTGGTGCCCGCGTCCCTGATCTTCGGCGGCGCGTTTCTCGTCCTGTGCGACACCGTTGCCCGAGTGGCGATCGCCCCGGCGGAGATTCCCGTGGGGATCATCACGGCGATGATCGGGGGCCCGTTCTTTCTCTGGCTACTCCTGATCAGCAACGCCCCGCGCAAGTAACCGGTGGCCCGCTTCTGCGGCAAATAACTATCGAGAATTGTAAACGAATTCGTACCAATTTAGCAAAACGGTTCGCGCGCCGTTTATACAATTGAAGTGATCGACGTCGCATACCATCCTCCACCATCGACCCGACAATCGGGATGCCCGCACTCACGGCGCCGCGTCCCTGCGGTGATTTGCTGGTTGAGCGTGATCGTCTGTACGATCGGTCCGGCCGACCTCGCTGCCGCGCCCGAAGGCCGCTTGGCCTTTCGCCATTTTTCGACCAACGAGGGATTGCTGCAAAACGCAATCTCCTGTTTGGCACAGGACCGGCGCGGGTTCATCTGGGTGGGCACGGAGAACGGTCTCTACCGCTTCGATGGGAATCGATTCACCGTTTTTCAGGCCAATCCCGACGATCCCACCAGTCTTTCCAGCAGCAACATCCTTTCGATCGTCGTCGACGGGGCCGGCACGCTCTGGGTGGGTACCGTGGCCGGCCTGGACAAATTCAATCGATCATCAGAGACATTTACCCACGTCGCCTTCGGCGATCGGCCAATGCCCCTGGACAACAGTGTCAATGTGGTCTTCGAGGACGGGCATCGAACGATTTGGGCCGGCACGAATCAAGGGCTCATCCGCATCGGCACGAACGCTGCCCACCACCGCTACCGACACGATCCGGCAGACCCCGAGAGTTTATGCCACGATCGGATCACCGCGATCGACGAAGATCACACCGGTGTGCTCTGGATCGGTACCGCCCAGGGGGGGCTGTGCGCGTTCAATCGAACCAAAGGGACATTTGCCGCTTACCGGCATCAACCCGGCGACGATCAGACGATCAGCGACAATCAAATCAACGACCTTCACTCCAATCATCACTCCCACGTCTGGATCGCCACGCCGAGGGGATTGGATCGCCTGGATGTGAACACCAGGGAGTTCGCCCATTTTCACATCGACCCGGATCAATCGGCCAACTATCACCGAATCACGGCGATTCACGAGGATCAAAATGGCACGCTCATCGTCGGTACGCACAAAGGCTCCCTCCACATCCTCGACCCGGTAAAAAAGGTCTTCGAGCTCTACAACCGCACGCGCTCCCCGGTACGACGACCGATCCGATCAATCCTCGAAGACCGCTCCGGCATTCTTTGGCTGGGCACCGCCGGGGCAGGGGTCTACCAGCTCCGCCGACAGAAGCGGTTCTCACTGGTGCGCAGAGATCCGGACGCTCCAACCGAGCGCAGCCTGAGCGACGGGGCCATCTTTCCCTTCTATGAGGACTCCGGTGGAAAACTGTGGGTCGGCACCGACGGCGGTGGGATCAACATCATCGATCGGCAGACCGGACGGATCACCCACCTGACCCACGATCCCGACAATCCCGATTCGCTCAGCAGCAATTTCATCCGGCAAATCGTCGAAGATCATCAGGGCCTGATCTGGATCGGCACAGAGAACAAAGGTCTCGATTTATACGATCCCAAAGAGGGCCGCTTCACCCATTTCAAACACGATCCGGCGGACGATCGGTCGCTGAGCAATGACGTGGTGTACACCATTCTCGAGGACAGCAACCAGACCCTCTGGATCGGCACCTTGGACGGGTTGAACCGGCTGGACCGGGAGACAATGACCTTTCGGCGATACAAGGCTGACGCCAACAATGCCCAGGCCCTGCAAGATGATTTCGTCTATGTGCTGTTCGAGGATCGCTCAGGAGAGCTGTGGATCGGTACCAATGTGCGGGGGGTTCACCGGTTCGATCGAAAACAGGAGATCTTCACCCACTACGGTTTCGCCGAATTCATCGCCCATTTTCACCAAACCGCTTCCGGTGATTTGTGGATCGGCACCGATCAGGGACTGGTTCACTTCAACCCCAAAAGTGGCGTCCATCGACGGTTCACCAAGCAGGACGGCCTCTCCGACAACTATGTCTTTTCAATCCTCGAAGACGATCAGCAGCGGTTGTGGATCGGCACCAACTACGGCCTGACCCGTTTCGATCTGCGCACCGAAACGTTCAAATCGTACTATGAGCACGACGGCTTGCAGGCCAACGAATTCAACGGCAAATCCTGCTACAAGACCAGAAACGGCGAGCTCCTGTTCGGCGGAATCAACGGATTCAACCACTTCTTTGCCCAGCAGATAGAAAACGATCCCTACGTTCCTCCGGTCGTGCTGACCGATTTTCTGTTGTTCAATAAAAAAGTGACCATCGGCCAGGAACAGGACGGCCGGGTGATTCTGCCCCGGGCCATCGGTGAGCTGGATCAACTCACCCTGAAGCACGACGACTACGTCATCACGTTCGAATTCGCCGCGCTGAGCTACGTCTATCCCGAAGGGTTTTCCTATGCCTACCGACTGGAGGGGTTCGAAGAGGAGTGGAACCACGTGGGCAATCGCCGCTTCGCGACCTACACCAACCTGCCCCCCGGCGAGTTCACCTTTCGGGTGATCGCGGCCAATGCCGACGGCGTATGGAACAACAACGGCGCGGCGCTGCGCGTTGTCGTCGTCCCCCCCTTCTATCAAACATGGATGTTCTACATCTGTTTGACAGGCTTGATCCTCCTCGCAGCACTGGCGATTCATCGGTTTCGGGTGAAGAGCATCGAGCAGCAAAAGAAGAACCTGCAGCAGATGGTCGACGCCCGCACCGCAGAGATCAAACACCAAAAGGACGAAATCGAGGCGCAAAAAAGCCGCCTGGAAGAGACCATCTTAGAGCTGGAAAAAACCCGGCAGGAGCTGATTCGCAACGCCCACAAAGCCGGTATGGCCGAGGTGGCCACCGGGGTGCTGCACAACGTGGGCAATCTGATCAACAGCGTCAGCGTTTGTGCTCAGTTGATCGACAGCATGATCAGGCGCTCCCGCGTGGTTGACCGAATGGGCAAGGCCAACTCCCTGCTGGAGGAGAAGGCACAACAGCTCGAAGGTGACGACGGAAAGACCGTGAAAAAGCTGTTCGAGTACTACGAGCTGCTGATGGACAACCTCAAGAACGAACACCAGAAGATCAAAAAGACGACCAATACGATGGTCAACAAGGTGGATGCCATCGTGTCGGTGATTGTCTCCCAGCAGCAGTACGCCACCCGGGGGCAGCTCTCCGAGCGCCTGCACCTGGTGGAGGTGGTCGATGAGGCGATTCACTTGAAACAGTCGTCGATGGCCAAGCACAGCATCACATTGGACAAACAGATCAGCGCCACACCACTGGTCTTCGTGCAACGCCACAAGTTGGCTCACGTGCTGATCAACCTCTACGAAAACGCCAAACATGCGATGCAGAACACCGAGCCCGAAGACAGAAAGTTGATCCTCTCGATCGACCACGATGAGGACTACGCCTATCTCAAGGTCACCGACACCGGCAGTGGCATCAAAAAAGAGCACCTGCCCCAGATCTTCTCCTATGGCTTCACCACTAAACTAAATGGCCACGGCTTCGGATTGCACAGCTGCTACAACTACATTCGGGAGATGAACGGTCAGATGACCGTGGACAGCGAGGGGGAAGGCCAAGGGGCCACCTTTTGCATGAAATTTCCCCTGGCCAAACGGGACGAACTGCGCGAATCGGCGTTTTAGCACTACTTGCTACAATTCGTAGATTACCCGTCGGAAATCGCTCCGAAGCGCACCCCTGATCCCCCACCTATTGGCTTCACTGGCGATTTTAACTATAAAAGATCGACTATCGGCGAGCACGTGTCTCTGGCACACGGGTTGCAATACCTGCTGGCCAGGTCAAGTCGCAAAAAGGAGATTCCCATGAGAACCGATATCCTCACCGCCATTGTCACCTGTTGGGCCGTGGCCGTCATCGGATGCACCGACACCGGTCAGTCGCCCGCCGCACCGGCCCAACCGGCCGAGGGGCCAACTACTCAGCAACAGACCGTCCCACCGGAGGCACCCCGCCCGGTCGATGGGGCGCCCCAGGCACCGGCGATACCGGCCGCCGCAGCGCTGGCCCAGGCCGCCCCACCGGCAGGGTTGAAGACCGTCACCGAGGCGTTGACCGTCAAGAACAACCAGGCCCCACCAAAGTTCGACATGGTGTTTACCGAGAGTAAATCCGACACTCCGGCACCTGTCGGCGAACAGTCCGACGAGCTGCAGCTCACCGAGCTGCTCGTGGCCAAGGGGGTCGAGAACCGGCAACCGGTCGGCGCGGGAACCGTATTCCCCGCGGGCAACAAAGACCGTCTCTATGCTTTTTTGAACGTGCTCAACCCGAGCCAGCAACCCCACGAGCTGACTGTCTCCTTCGCCTTTCTCGGCGACGGAAAGGAGCGGGGAACCGTCACCGTAAGGGTCGGTGCCCAGAAACGATGGCGCACCTGGGCGTTTACCCGCGTCGCAACCAAGGTCGGGAAATGGCAGGTCGTGGTGCGCGATGCACAGGGCAAACTGATTGGAACGACGCCGTTCGAAATCGTCGCCTCTCCGGCGAAAAACGCGCCATCACCTGCCAAAAAGTAAGCAAAAGTAGGGTCTGTGAAGGTTAGGCCAATGCCTCGAGGATACGGTGCACTTCGTGTTCGCTGTTGGCCAGCGCATCCACCACCGCCTCGCCGTTGCCGTCGGTGGCGCTGAGATAGAATGAACCCCAGTTGGAGTGGATGACCGAGACGGCGAGCTGCTTGCTGCCGTGAGCGGTTCGCACTTTGCCTTTCCAGGACCGGTTGTTCGAGGCCAGTCGCGGGGACAGTACCGCAATCTGACGGTTCAACTCCGAGTTACCCGCCGACGCGATGAGACAACCGAAGGCATCGGAAAGTGCGATGGCGCTGAGTTTTGCCCGCTGGGCCGTTGCCGCGAACTTCAACTCCAGTGCTTTTTGGACATCATCGCTGCGCTTGGTTCTTCGCTCTGTTTGACTTGGTCCCATCACATCCTCCCAATCGATCATCATCCTTCAAGGTGACATGGCCCGGGTCAAATCGCAAATTTTTGACCGGAAGGAGCAGCGATCAACCTATCACTCGAAGGAAGGCATCTCAGTCCCTTCGACATGGCCTCCTCGGTTGGCCGATCGCCTGAAGATGTACCGGTAGACCGAATGAAGACTGCGCTTGGCGCTCGAGACGCCGCTGATGTCGAAGTGAATCAGCTCCCACCCCTGCTTGGCCAGATGATTGATCAGCGCGATCTCGATGTAATTGACCGAGTATTCCACCAGCGGTTCGACCCCCAAGTGCTGCCATATCTTCTCGATATCATCCGCGGTGAACGTCCCCCTGGCCGTGGTCCAGGCGTAGCTGCGGGGCGCATCCACGTCGATGGGTGCCATCAGATCGCCGGCAAACTCAGCGTAAAAGGCCGCGTATTCGTATCGAACGGGTTGGGGCACCGCCGCCCGGTGCTCACACGGTTTGGGACTAGCACAGGAAATGAGCGACCCGACCAGCAGCACCGCCCACCACAGCCGAACAAAACAAGCCTTCACGTTTACCCCACTTTTCGTTACCGTTACCCCAATCGTCATCAGTGATAAAAATGTACGCCATTCTCGATTGCAGGCAAAAGCAGTTTGTTTTTTCAATTCTGGCGAACCGGGGTTTTCGACGGTACACTTACCTCGCATGACCTTCGTCCAGGTAAACCGGGTTGGCTGCGTTTAGAAAGGAAGTATCATTCACTCCACCATACCAAAATCTCTCCTGAAGCTTACTCCAGCAAAGGCCGGATTTTGGCCAAAGCTTCTTTTTTTATTAATTATTCTGGGATGTCTACAACCGTCCAGCGCCGGATTCGCCGATGATCGGCCGGTGCTCTACGTTTTTCTCCACACCTCGATCAGACCCAACGCCCTACAAAAAATTCTTCAACAAAAAGTGAGCAGTGTGAACACAATTGTGTTCGGCAGATTTCGCGATTTCGAAAAACAGCTCAGCCAGGCGCCGCCGGACGCGGTGCTGGCCGCGCGTCCGGTATTGGACGCACAGCAGCTGAAGGCCACCCTGCGCGGGATTCGCGATGGGGTGCCGACCACCCCCTATGTGTTGATGTCCAATCAAACCCAGATTTCCACCGACGCTCTGGGCGACAAGACGATCGGCACGATCGACCTGTTGGGCCGGAAGAAAATGACCGACTTTGTCACTCGATTGCTCAAGCTGAACAGCTCGCCCAGGGTCAAACGGGTCACCAAACTGCAGGATCTGTTACCACTGCTGCAATTTCAATTGGCCGACGCCGTTTTGTTGTCCAAATCAGAAGCGGACAAGATCAAACAACACAGCCAGCTGGAACTCCAGATTACCGACATCGACGTCAAGGTGGGTCTCCCCGCCCTGGCCTGCCTCACACCTCGAGGAGCGCCGATTTGCAAACAGTTCGAATCGTTCGACCCTACCGTCAACGCACAGATGGGAGTTGAAAAATGGATCAAATAAACTCCCGTATACTACGCTTTAGCGGTATCTCCATTTGCGCCGTGCTGGCCGCACTGGCCGTCGGCTGCATCACCCCGGCCAAACCGGTGGTTCCCAAGAGCACCCCTCAACTCACCCTGCAAAACGATCCGCGACGGGAGAATTTCGAAGCGGTGCTGATCCTGATGCCGTTGAGCGAAGCCACCCAGGAGGTCTATCTGACGCTCAAGGATGAATTGATCGACAGCTTCGACGTGATCGCCCGCTCGGTCACCGATGAAACCACTCCTCAGGCCATCGGACAGCACATCCAAGACGCAAAACCCAGCTGTCTCGTATTGATGGACAATCGGACGGTGCACCTTTATCGCAGCTACCAACTGAGCCAACCCTCGGGCACCGATTTTCCCACCGGCGTGGTGGTGATGACCTCATACCTGGGCAGCATCGCCAACCACCTCGACAAGATCACCGGGATCGCCTACGAGATTCCCGAAGTGACCGTATTTCGCAACCTGCGCACCTTTCTCGACCAACCGGTCCGCAAAATCGGTGTGCTCTACCGCAAGGTGGTGCTCGAGTCCTACATCCGCGAACAGATGAAATTTGCCGCCATGGAGCAATTCGAAACCATCCCCATCGACGTGGGCAAAACCCCGACCCCGGCAGACATCCGCCGGGCATTGACCGAGTTGCGGGATTACAACCAGGTCGATGCGATCTGGGTGCTCAACGACAATGCCCTGTTCGCCAGCTCGGACCTGATCGCCCAGGGGTGGCTTGCTGAGTTGAACAAAAAACCGCTTCCCGTCGTCGTGGGGGTGACCAACCTGGTGCAAAAAGACGTGCACTTCGGCGCGTTCGCCATGGTCCCCGATCACAGCGCCTTGGGGGTGCAAACGGCAAATCTGATTTACGAGTTGGCCGACGAGGATTGGGAGATCGGCGATCGCAAAATCGAGCAACCCCTCTCCGTCAAGACGGTAATCGATTATGAGCAGGCGGTTAACCACTTGAATTTTAAAGAAGAAATGATCGATCGCATCGACATCGTCATCCGGTGACAAATCTGCTAGAGTTAGTTCGGGGCAAGAATGAATACCGGACATAAGCAAGATCCGAGCGCAAGCGGTTGGTGGAACCAGAGCAAACCCGCGCGCACCCTGCGGGGCAAACTCGTCAAGACGATGCTCATCTCCCTCACCCTGTTTGCCGTGGCCACCCTGGTCACGGTGGCCTGGATGAATTTCCGCGCCTCCGACACCAACCTCAAAGCGATCGAAGGGTTTATTCGGGACGGTATCGAAGAGAAAGGGGAGGTGTTGCTGCAGAACCACGCCCTGGCGTTAAAAAGCCTGGTCGCGGACAACGCCTACAGCGACATCGACAAGCTCGTTCGCCAAGCCGTGGAGAACGACGACGACATCGTCTATGGCCTGTTTGTCAGCAATGAGGGGGTGGCCTGGGTCTACGCCTATCCCGGGTCGACCCCCGAGACCGTGGAAGCCGACAAAACGGCGTGGAAGAAACTGAATATCTCGCCAAAGGCGCTGAAGGCCAAAACGGTCTTCATGCGCAAAACCAGCGCCTTCGAGCAGACGATCTTCGAATTCTCACTGGCTGTGGCAGATGACGAGGAGACCTACGGCACCGTCATCTACGGTCTCTCGGACAGCCGCATCGTCACCGCGCTCAACCAGGCGCGAACCGAGTCCAAACAGGCGCTGACCTACACCCTAGCCCTGTTGATCGCCCTGACCCTGCTGATCAGTCTGCTCAGCCTGTTCTTTGCCCAGCGCGCCGGCTCCAAGATCACCGAACCCCTGAGCAGCCTCACCCGCGCCGCCAATGCGATGGCCTCGGGGGAGCGCAAGGCGACCGTCGACATCCGCAGCGGCGACGAGCTGGAAACGCTGGCCGGTGCGTTCAACAAGATGGTTCAAGAGGTGGTCGAGCACCGGGAGAACTTGGAAAGCCTCGTCGAACAACGGACTGCCGAGCTCAAAGCCGCCCAAGCCGACCTGATGAAGGCCTCCCGACTGGCCGGCATGGCCGAAATCGCCCAGGACGTACTGCACAACATCGGCAACACCCTCAACAGCGTCAACGTCTCGGCAGCGCTGATCAAAACCTCCTTGGAGAAATCCACTGCTCAGGGCATCGCCAAAGCGATCGCCCTCACCGGTGAACACCGAGACAATTTGGCGGCATTCTTCAGTTCTGATCCAAAAGGCAAGGATGTGTTCGAGTACCTGGAGCTGGCCGTCGAGCGGCTCCTCGACGAGCACGAAAAGCTGAAACGATTGTCCGAGGTGCTACTCGAGCGATGCGAGCAAGCCATCACCATCGTCACCAGTCAACACGGAACCACCCAGTTGGGAACCAGCTCCACCCTGTCGGAGAGATGCTCGATCGACACCTTGATCAGCGCCGCAGTCAAAGAGAATCAACGGGACATCGACCGGGGCCACATCAAAATTGATAGAAGTGTGGCCGGTGATTTACAGC
>JANQET010000389.1 GCA_028278265.1 Myxococcota bacterium | reverse complement strand
TGGTCAGACCGGTCGCTTCGAGGAAGACTATTTCCCCTTCGGCCGGCGTGGTGGTCTTCTCCGACTTGAGCAGGTTTTCGCTGTCGCGCCAGGTGAACTCGAGGGTCACATTGCCCATTTCACCGGGGAAGCGCGCGGCAAACGTCACGTCGCTGCTGGCGTCGGTTTGGCTGGCAAACAGCGCCGAGCTTCCCGCTCCGTCGGCATCGGTGCTGTTGACCCCGTTGGTGATTCGGGAGACGAACAACTGCTTTCCACCACCTTCGAAAAAGGCCTTGGCGGCGATCGCCGTGTGGTTGAGCACGCTGCTCCCGGCGAAATCGAGATTGCTCAGATCGCCGTAAATCCGCGTGAACTCACCCAGCGTGGTGACCACTTCGGGTTTGCCCCTGACCGGCCCGTAGCGGGTCGGCCCGACGATGGCGGCGACACTGGTGCCCACGCCTTCGATCGATTTGTTACGAAAGCTCACTTCTTCCACAAACACACCCGGCGCAAGATATTCAGGCATGCTCAGCTCCTTTCATCATGGTGAACTGGGTTGCACTGTTAAAAAATCCTTTTCAAAGGATCGCATTGAACGCATCTCACCTGGGACGACCTGCAGGGCGATGCCGGCTGAAAATGCGGCACTGGCGGGGTCTCCCAGTGTCATCGACACCAAGGTGTCGGGATCGATTGGGGTCTGGGGGCTGGCGCTCGCCAGCGCGCGAATGCCAAGCGTTGCGCTATAGTGGTCTATGCTCTCGGGCAACAACGGCAACCGATTGAGGGAGAGGATGAAATCCCCTTCGTCGTTGGCCTGAGCAAAAAAGTCCATCGTTACTCCCGGACTGATCGTGACGGTCAGTTTCAGAATAGCCCAGGGCACAACGGTTTCTGTCGTGATCCAACGTAGGGTGCCGTTGAGGCCGCCGTTGTTCAGGCGGGTACCGAATGGCGTGGGGTACAGCACCACCATGTGGCCGTTGGGATACCAGGAGAGCTCGTGGGCGCCTGTGGTACCGGCGACCACACTGAAGGCTCGAGGATTGTAATATCCCTCCGGGTCTCTGACAGTGCCGGCGACGGTGAATGTGGGGGCTGGACTGGGAAACTTCTTGTCATTCTCGGTGGCCTTCCCGTCGATCATCGGACCGGTGGGTCTTCGCCATAAAGCGGTTCTGCCGGCGCGGTGGGCCAATTGCAGATCGACCGGTCGGGTGGTCAGCTCGAGGGACACCGTTCGGGACAGCCGGCTCATGTCGGCGTTTGCTGTAGCCGTGCCGCCGTCCAACCAGTAGATCACGTCGGCAGCGTGCAGTACATTGGTTTCCCGTATGCGAATCTCGCTCATCGCTCGCCTGCCGGTAACACCCGGGTGACCACCGCCGGTCCCTCGGTGCGCGGTTCGTTCAAGCGCAGCCGCACGGTTCGTGCCACATACGGAACAGTGGAAGTATAGGACGCCTCGAACTCGTCCCAGATGCGCATCAAATCTGCCGTGGGCATCTCCTCGGGAACGATGGTGAGCTCCTCCTGATCACCCCAGCCGTAATTCAGCGGGCCCAGGTTGGCCAGCTCCAGCATGGCCCAACTCATCAGATCGGCTTCGATCGTGGCGCTACCGGCAGAAGCGATGATCAAGAAGTGAAGATTAACCGGTAACTCGGGAACGGGAGGCCCTTGCTCGGTGCCTTTTTTCGAAAAGAACCGGCTGCGTCCGTGGGGATCGACCTCGATGCGGTGGAGGTAAATGGCCAGGCAGTTGCCGCTGATCGGTTTGGCCACATCGGCACTGCCCAAGAGGGCGATTCGCGCGTTGATCGACCCGCCGCTGAGCTCTTCGGGCAGTCGGCTTTTGAAGAACTCTTCCAAAGCCACCAGCGCGTCGTTGACTCCCTTATAAGTAGCCACTTAATACTCCTTGAAAACCAAAAAAAATACCCAATGTGGCCGGCAACTTAATTTCAGGAAACACCGATCATTTGCACCTTCTGCTCAGATCTGTCAACGAATTATCTCGAGCGAAATTTGCCGCTAATCACACACAACGGCGTATATGTACATAATGGTGCTGCCCCAACTTTGTAAAGGTGACATTCGCGTCAATTTTTCATCCGATCCGGCTCAAAATTTTAATGAATAGTGTGATTTTGTGCGGCAATCGGCACCCCCGGCAACGCAAAAAAAATTTACTCGGTAGTCACATTTTTGTGAAAAACAGTCTGCCGAAGCTCGATTCGCTCAACTTTTTTCTGATTGAGTTTTATCGTGCGTGGGAAGCGTGAGGGTGAAGCGGTTTCCGCGCCCAACGGTGCTGTCGATCGTCAGCGTGCCGCTGCGATCGTCGGCGAATTGGCTCGGGTCGGACTCAAGGGCTGATTCTCACTCTCCCAACTTGAGCACGAACAGGGGAAAACCCGAATGGGCATTCAGTGGTTGTTGACCACTCGGTCCGTTCCAGATGTTGGCGGAGTTGCCTGCGGCGTAGAGTCCGCCTGAGGCATCGAGAGCAAGCGCGCTGCCACTGTCCGCTCCACTCGCACCATAGAAGGTGTGCCAACGAAAGGCGCCGTGTGCATTGAGCTTGAGCACCACAGCCTCTTCTTTTCCGTCGTTGGCGTGGGCATTTAGCGGGAGCTGACCGGATGGTCCGTCCCAAGGTTCTTCAGAGTATCCAGTAATGAAGAGATTTCCCTTATTGTCAGCGGCAAGTGATGCGGCCTGATCCAAATTTTTGGCGCCGTAGAAGGTGTGCCAGTGGTACTCTCCACTCAAGCTCATCTGCAGAATCACCCAGTCGTTGTTGAAATCTCCCGTGTGAGTGTTCAACGGGTACTGACCGTTCGGACCGTCAAAGGGATCCGGTGAAGAGGTGGCGATGGTAAGGTCGCGCGTCCCGTTAATGGCCAGTGAAAAATACATGGGATCCGAGTAGCAGCTTCCCTGAAAGGTGTGCCACTGGTATTCACCGTTTGCAGTTAACTTAAGAACCAACATGCTACTATAATCGTCTTCAGTATGCTCATCCAGCGGCGCCTGGCCGGCCGGTCCCTGCCAAGGGTCAGACGCACTCCCGCCCATGTACACTCCACCCTGTTCATCGATCGCGATGGCATATCCGGAGTTGTCGCTGCGCTCTCCGCCGGAAAACGTGTGCCACTGGTACAGCCCGCTCGTGTTCACTTTAAGCACCAACAGATCCGCAAAGGAACCACCGGAGTGCCCATACAACGGAGGTTGTCCTGCGGGGCCTTGCCAAGACTTTGAGGAATATCCGGTTACGTACAAATTGCCGCTGCCATCGGCTGCGATAGCCTCGCTCATGGTCAGTTCGTCAGAACCGTAAAACGTATGCCACTGGTATTCGCCGCTCGCGTCCATTTTGAGAACGAACAAATTTTCCGTTCCGCCGTGATCTGCATGAGCGTTTAATGGCGGCTGGCCATTCGGTCCGTTCCAAGAACCGACCGAGTATCCCGTCGCATAGACGTTTCCCAGCTCATCGGTGGCGATCGAACGGACTTGATCATCCTCGCCGTATCCAAAAAAGGTGTGCCATTGGTAGTTCCCGTTTAAATCGAGTTTGAGCACACACATATCACTGTAAGAACTGTGAGAGTTCAAGGGGGATTGACCATCAGGACCTGTCCATGGATTATTCGCAAGGCACGCAATGTAAATATTTTTCTGCCTATCGAGAGCCAGCGCTCGGCCCCAGGTAGAGGATCCATAAAACGTGTGCCAGTTATATGCCCCATCATCGGAACCGGAGTCGGTATCAGTATCTGAGTCGGTATCAGTATCTGAGTCGGTATCAGTATCTGAGTCCGTATCAGTATCTGTATCCGTGTCAGTATCTGAGTCCACGTCCCCTCCAACTGCCCCATCCGGATCGCTGCCACTATTGGATTGGTGAAAACATCCGACAGAGAGAATTCCCAAAGCGATAAGAATCAAGAGGATATTTGATTTTGCCATAGTCGTATCTCCTTTGCAAAAATCAGGTTTAGTCCCTAGGCTGTACCAAATATACTAACACATTTGTTAGAGGAGTGGAATCAGTGAGGAACTGTCGCTGTGTGCATCGTCGATTCTGAAAAAAGCAACTGAAAAAAGCAACCAGGGTGGGCTATGTGCAGCTATTTTGCTTGACATTCCCCCGGCTCGCCAGGATGATGTGATGGTGTAATAGTACCGTGTTATAGGAATATCTCTCTCAAGGAGGATACGATGCATTATTTGGCTCACAGGAGTAGAATGACGGTCTGTCTGATTGGTGTGGTGTTACTGACCTGGCTCAGCGGATGTTACCGCAGTTGGAGCCCCGATGACATTGAGATGAACGATGACAGCGAAACGGATGCAAGTGGTGACGCCGACTCTGATGTGGATGGCGATTCAGATTCTGATGGGGACGGGGATGGGGACGGGGACGGAGATGGGGACAGCGATGCGGACAGCGATGCGGACACCGACGCTGATTCGGATGGAGATACTGACGACGATGAAACCGACCCGTTGGTCGTCACAGGCGACTGGTTGGTCCGCGTATTTGCCGATGAAAATAATCTCTATTTTATTGAAAAGCGGCGCATTCTAAAAACATCCTGGATGGGTCAACCCGTTACAGAGTGGCATTCAGAGCGCTTGCTCAGATGCGCGGACTTTAACGGTAATATACTCACCATTGCCGACGAAGCGACCATGAAGACACTCGATACCGACTTGAACCTCATTGCAGAGAACCAATTGCTGGAGCCTTGTCATTCCTGTGCATTGGTGAGTGGAGAGCGATTCGTCTGTGCCCCCCCAAACACCTGGGAGCGGGTGTTTTATACCTTCGATGCACAATCCGGCGAGCTGTTGGCCCGCTCCGATTCTTACACGTACCGGGGCTCATCGTTCCGTGGACAGATTGGCGTGGATGCAATTGTGGCCGTTTCCAATCTCATTCCGAGCGATTTTCATTATTATCGCATTGATCCACAGACAAATGTCGTCCGCTACGTCAACGAATCGCCCTATCACGGCGGCGTAGGC
Source organism: Myxococcota bacterium (assembly GCA_028278265.1). Taxonomy (GTDB): domain Bacteria; phylum Myxococcota_A; class Polyangia; order JAAYKL01; family JAAYKL01; genus JANQET01. The sequence continues at coordinate 9,078 of JANQET010000389.1, read as the reverse complement.
GCTACAATGGCATTCGGGTATATTGGATCACCGGCCCATTCATTGGTCACCCAAGGAGGGCAGATTCTGAAAATCGAAGGGGAAGACTGCGAGAACGGCGCCTACCCCTCTGGTTGCTTTGTAAAAAACGGAAATTTGGGTACTTTGCCCACTGATTCAGCGGTTTACCTGGCGTTTTCCGATTCGGATCAGGGGGAGATCTTTTCGCTCGTTAGTACTGTATCATATCCCTACGGTTGCGACGCGGCCCCCTGCATTCTTCAGCTTGTCGATTTAGAGTCAAATGACATCATAGAGCAAATGGAATTCAGGGTGGATGATGAGTTCGAGTACTTCTACCTGATCGCCAGACCGGGTAGCGGCGGGGTGCTGGTCATCTCCTCTGGACGGTCGATTCACAGTATTAGCTCGAACCATAAGCCCAACTACAGCGCGGTGTATGTCCCCTCAATTGGTTAACACGGCATCTTGTACTGTACAGCTGACGCACCTTGACCCGTTTCTGCTCGTCCCATGATTGGCACTTCCAGGCTCAAAGAGTGACAATGATCAAAACAAAAATCGGCTAGAGATATTTTTTTTTGATAGAATCAACAATGGACTTGTGCTGAAAAGAATGGAGTATGTAGATGATTACTGATCCAAAATCGTTGTTAAGGGTGTTGTTTATGGGGGCTTTCTTCTTGGCTGGCTGTTCGGGAGGCACCAGATCGGACGGCGACGATGAAGCAGATTCCGGGGCTGATGCGGATACGGACACAGATTCAGATTCAGATTCGGATACCGACTCTGATGCGGACTCAGATAGCGATGCGGATTCAGACACGGATACCGATGCTGATTCGGATACGGATAGCGATTCCGATAGTGACACCGATTCGGATGCGGACGCAGACACCGACGCCGACACCGACACCAGCACAGTCGAGGAAATATGCAACTATCTCGACGACGATGGCGACGGCATCACCGATGAGGGTTTCTTGAACCCGATCACCGGGGAGTATGATCAGGATGTTGCCTGTGGGTCATGCTCGAACGACTGTACCGTGATTTACGGGAACGGTGCGGATCACTCCTTTGGCGAGTGCAACCTCGATGGGGAAGATCCGATCTGCGCGATGCGCTGTTGTGAGGCGGCCGATGCGGGCACCTTTGATTGCGATGGCGTTGACTACTTCGATTTCAATGGGTTCGCCGGCGACGGCTGTGAGTTCAAGGTGGACGTGGGCGCGATTTACGTTTCGGTGGATGATCTGGACGCCGACGATGAAGAGGGGTGTGGCCGCGGTCCGGTGGGCACCGGAGAGGGGCACCGGCCCTGTTCCACTATTACGGCGGGGCTGTCCGAAGCCGACAGCAATAGCCGAGAGCGGGTCCTGGTCGCCAACGGGCACTACGCCGAATCGATCAAGCTGGTCAATGGCATCAGCCTTCTCGGCGGCTATCTGCCGGATACCTGGGAGCGGCGTTTGTCTTCAACGACCACGGTTATTGGCGGGTCCAGTGCCGACCTTCATAAAAAGACAGTCATCGCTCAGGATATTGATGAGACAACAGTGGTGGAGGGATTTGTTGTTCATGGTCAAGACAACCATTCGCCAGGGGGTAACTCATACGCCATCTGGGTCGTCGACAGCACCTCGGAGCTGACGGTTCGCCACAACCAGTTGTATGGCGGGGCAGGCGCATCCGGTAGTGACGGCAGCGATGGGGGAGAGGGCGGCGAAGGACAGGATGGAAACCCGGGCGAGGAGGCCATCTTGACGGAGTATTTTGTCCTCGCCGATTGTACCGATGACGCCGGCACGCCGGGCAATCAAGGAACAGAAGGAAACGGGGGCGTGACCCTCTGTGGCGCCGACAATGTCAGCGGTGGCAACGGGGCCGGGGCCACTTGTCCGCACTATTTTGATCCACAGCCGACTGGAGGAGACGGCGAGCCGGCGGATGGGGGTGGTTCGGTTGCCACCGGTGGCGCAGGGGGCAATGACCGCCGGGATTCTACCGGTTGCGGCAATTTTTCGACCGGCGGGTTTGATGCCGAGGCAAGTCCCGGTAGCGACGGGGCCGACGGCGCTCACGGTGCCCCGGGGCCCGGGTGCTCGGTTGGCAATAGCACCGGTTCCGTCGGTGGAAACCATGAATGGGTCGGCCAGATCGGCGGATCCTCGACCAAGGGAATCAGCGGATCAGGCGGTGGCGGCGGCGGCGCCGGGGGAGGGGCCGATGTCAACGCGGAGTGCCCTGCTGAAGACGACTGTCTGGGGGGATCCGGCGGCGGTGGCGGCAGTGGTGGTTGCGGCGGCGGTGCTGCGACCGGCGGTGAATCCGGAGGGGCTTCGTTTGCCCTCTTTGTCTCCTTTACCGCGCCGAGCGACGATGTGCCGGTGGTTTCCGGAAACACGATCACACCGGGAGAGGGAGGAAGAGGCGGCAACGGTGGTCAGGGCGGTGTCGGTGGCCCAGGAGGCGATGGCGGTCTGGGAGGCGCGGTCGCCGGTCCATGGCAATCGACCATGGGCGCCGGAGGAGACGGGGGAGACGGGGGAGACGGCGGTCACGGGGGAGGGGGCGGCGGCGGCTGCGGCGGCGTGTCGTACGGTATTTTCATCCACAACTTTTCCGCATCGCCCGACTACGATACCGCCAACACGTTTGTCGACGGTGGCGATGGGGGAGCGGGCGGCTCAGGTGGATTGTCCATCATCAATTCGGGAACAGACGGTGCCCAGGGGGCTCAAGGCCACACCAATTTCTAAAGTAGCGCTATCAGCATAGAGAGAGCCTTCGTCCAATTGAACTCGATGATCCCGATTCCAGACAATAACGAACATTTTACAAAACATAGCGGGCTCAAGAAAGCGGCTGTGGCCGGCGGCTGGTTGTACTTTCTGCTCTGTGGCGTGGCGCTCTGCTATCTTTCGATTCGAATTGATGGCATCGGGGGAGCGTTGTTTGCTGGAGTCGTGTTGTGCTTGCTCGGGGTCAGGGTTCGGAGCGTTGTGGACGGATTGGTGTCCATTATCACGGATCACGGGCGGGGGGAGAGCCTGCTCGTCTTTTTCGCGGCCGGACTCCTCGGTGCCCTTGTCGTGTTGGGCTCAGAATGGCTTATGCTCTGGTCGGGCTTGTTCTCGGCAAATGACCTTTTAGGCGCGGTGGGCGCACGGTTGTCGGATTTAGGGTTTGACATATCAATCTACTGTATGCCGGCTTTGTTCGGGTTCGGATTGCTCATCGGTTCCAAGTACGGTGGGCCCCTGTTGGCCGGTACTCTATTGAGTTGGTGGGTTCTGGTTCCCCTCATTTGCCTGTTCAAATCGGAACAGCAGGTGGTTCTGTCCTCGCTATTGAACGGCCCTTCAACGCTTGCCTTACCGACGGATTACTTCAACGAATTCGTCAAACCGATTGCCATCGGCGCGCTCGCCGCAGCGGTGTCGGTTCTGATCCTGAAACGAGTTGTCGCGATAGCACGGGAGCCAAAAGAACAGTGGCACAATTTCGCGAAATGGGCCTTCACCCGCGAGAGCTTCCTCACTCTGACATCTCGCCGGATTCTGCGAATCGAGATCATCACGGGGATGGCATTGATCCTTCTTGTGGGCATACTGTTTCTTCCTGCTTTCGATAGCGCTGACCCCTTCTCCGGGAGCGATGAGAGTGAAATAGGACCCGCCCTGATTTTGAAAAACAATGCTGAGCAGTTGCCCCCACCCCAGGCCAACCTGGTCGCCGCAGTCTCCGATGGGTTGCTCAGTGATCCTGTTCATCAACCGTGGCTGATGTACGGTGTCGGCGCGATCGTGGTGGTGGTGCTGCTGATGTCCGGAATCCCGGTGTTCATCTTTTCCCTCGGCATGTATCTGTGGCACGCCGGTGTGTTCGCGGTCGCGGTCGGCGCGCTCACCGCGAAATTGGTCGCGTCACTACATCGTCAAAGCAGTGCTTCCAAAACCATTTGGCAGGCGCGGCTGCTCATCGGTGTCGGCATCATCGCCGGCTCAACACTCGCGGGATTGTGGTCAGTCGGACTCACCTTGTTCAATGATGACACGGAAGGGTTGTTCAGAGACGTAGTACCGGATACGAGCTCACTGGTGGCGTTCATCCTTCTCGCCCTGGTTACAATTGTGCTGGCGCGGTTTTGGTTGAGCGCAGCCTCTCAACGAATTTCCGGAGAACATTAGGACGAGCAGACTTGGTAATATCCTCGGCAGAGTTCAGCAACTGATTTATCGCCGTTGAAAAAGTGCTTTGCTTCTCGTGCCAGGTGCCGTATATTTGTATGTAGCAAATATTTGGGGTTGCAATTAATGCCCGGGAAGAAAAATATCGATCGCTTGGTTCGGGAATTTCATCAGGAGATGGTGGCGTTGGTGAAGAAGTACCAGTTTCGCGATCGCAACCAGATGACCGCCTGCGGGATTTCGGTGAGCCAGTGTTATGTGTTGGAGACCCTGCACCGGGATGGCTCGCTGAACATGAACCAGCTCGCCGACAAGATGCATCTGAAGATCAGCACCGTGACCCGGGTCGTGGAGCAGTTGGTCAAACACAACTACGTCGTTCGGGAGGAGGATGAAAATGATCGGCGGGTTCGGCTCATTCACATGACCACACAAGGTGAGGAGATTTTTCAACGGTCATGGCAGGCGGTGTTCGCCTCGGAAAAGAAGATCTTGGAGAACTTTCCCGCGGAGCAGCGGGAGCTGTTGATTGCGTTGCTCCGACGACTGAACAGTGCGGTTACCGAGTGGCAATCCGGCGGGTGCTGCCGGTAGCTTTTTTTTGTCAGTTTATTTGTAACTTACAAATAAAATCGAGGACTGAGATGAAACGATTTAGAATCCGAAAAGCACCTCATGAACCGACCCATTCCCGGCGCAAGTTTCTCATCGCCGGTTCAACGGCCCTGGCGGCAGCCGGGTTGTTCGCGGGCCGTGGCGCTGCCCGCACCCAGCGTTCGTCTGTTCAACGACGGCTCGGCATGGTCATCGACATTAAGCGATGTGTCGGGTGCCATGCCTGCTCAGTGGCCTGCAAGGCAGAGCACGGCGTTCGACTCGGTGGCTTTCGCTCGTGGGTTGTGGAGCGGGAAGTCGGCCGATACCCGCAGGTGACGCGGCTGTTCCTTCCGCGGTTGTGCAACCACTGCCTGTCCCCGGCGTGCGAAAAAGTGTGTCCGGTGGGGGCTACCGTCAAACAGCTGGACGGCCGTGTCCATATCGACAAGGAGCGCTGCATCGGATGTCGTTACTGCATGTTGGCCTGTCCCTATGGGGTACGGTATTTCAACCCCCGGCGAGATCCCGCAGGTGAGCGGCGCTTCTCTTCCCGCACGTTCGGCACGGTAGACAAGTGTGACTTCTGCGCTCATCGGCTGGATCGAGGAGCGGAGCCGTCGTGCGTGTCCACCTGTCCTGCTCAGGCGCGAGTTTTCGGCGACCTGCTCGATCCTCGAAGCGCGGTCCATCATGGGCTGCAGCCCCGACGCGCCGCACCGTTGCTCGCTGAGTTCGGCACGGGACCGTCGGTCTTCTACCATGGGGGCACGCTCAAACCGTTTGAGGAGAAGCTACAACCAGCCGACACCGACCGCAACGCGGTGGGGAGCACAACGAGATGAGCGCGAGTCCCTTGCCCCACCAGCTTCGTCCGCTCGAACAATCGGGATTCGGCGCGAATATCCTCACCATCATCCTGGGCGCCGGTGCACTGGTATGGATCTATTCTTGCGGGCGCATCATCACCGACGGACCGCTGGCGCTCGGGATCAACACCTTTGGTGCTGTCTGGGGAATTCTGGTGGTCAACACGGTCCATCTGATAGGCATCAGCCACGTGGGAATCGCCGTCTCCGCCGCGGTGCGCCTACTTCGGCTGGAGCGGTGGCGACCCCTGGCCCGAATGGCCGAGGTGGTCACGATTATTGCGCTGCTATTGGCGGCGGTCAATCTACTGCTCCACGTGGGCCGGCCCGAGCGATTCTTGATCAATCCCTTTCTCTACGGCAGATGGCACTCCCCCCAAGTTTGGTCCCTCTCCGTTTTCGCGCTCTACTTCATGGCCAGCGCGGTCTACCTCTATCTCTCGATGAGACGGGATTTGGCCCTGATGGCCCGACTCGCGCCGAGATTCAACAGGATCTATCGTTGGCTCGCGTGGGGATATCGGGACACCCCTCAACTGCAACGGCGCCACGAGCGCACCCTGTTTTGGCTGGCCCTGTGTCTGTTGCCGATCATGGTTGCGGTCCACTCGGTGTACGGGTTGCTCTTCGGAACGATTTCAGCACAAGCCGGCTGGTACAACCCACTGCAAGCACCCTATTTTGTGTTGGGTGCTGTTGTTTCCGGCTTCTCGATGATCACCGTGGTGGCAGCGCTGCTGCGGCGCGCCTACGCCTGGGAGGAGATGCTGACCGACGATCTGTTGCACCGCATGGGCGGATTTCTGGCGTTCGTGGTGTTTCTCTATCTCTACTTCATCGTCAGCGAGCATCTCACCGGCCAGTACTTGCCCACCGGGCCGGACAACGCCGTTTCGAGCGCATTGCTGTTCGGTCGGTTCTTTGGGTTGTTTTGGGTCTCGACCGCATTGGGTTTGTTCCTTCCGCTGGCCTATTTGCTGTTCCAGACCGTCACCGGTAAGCCGGTGCGCGTGGGCCTGATCGCCGCGGCCGCGTTGTTGATCAACCTCGCGATGTGGATCAAACGCTACCTGCTGATCGTCTCGGCCCAACTCATTCATCCCCTCTCGACCCCACGGCCCGAGCTGGACTATCTCCCCACTCCCACCGAGTGGATCGCGACGATGGGGACCTATCTGGTCGGGGCGCTGGTGTTCGTCGTGCTGCTGCGACTGTTTCCGCTGATGGAGCTGCCGGCCACTTACTCGCCAACCGCCTCGCCTGGTGCTGTTAAAAGGGCTGGGCTATCGGCCAGGAGAGTCGCGATGCTGCTCGCCCTGACGGCCGGTGTGACGATGCTGCTGTGGGGCATCTGGTCTCGAGACGGCGATTTTGCACCCCCCAAATGGCTCGCCGGATTTGCTCTGCTCGTCGCGATTCCCCCATTGAGCTGCCTAATGGAAAGAGAACAATGAAGCATTCCAAACGACGTGAGTTCATCCAATTGAGCGCCGTGGGCGAGAAACGAAGGGCAATCCCCTCTGCCTGTTGGCAATGCCTGAATGCCGACGCGATTGTCGGGATCGTCGAAAACGGTCGAATCACCAAGCTCGAAGGCAATCCCCAAATGCACACCAGCAAGGGCCGGTTGTGCGCCCGTGGGCAGGCCGGGATCAATCAGGTCTACCATCCGGATCGGCTGCTCCATCCCCTGGTGCGAACCGGCAGGCGCGGTGAGGGGCAGTGGCAGCGAATCAGCTGGGCCCAGGCGCTCGACCTGTTGGTGAACGGCGGCCAAATCGCCGGTCGCTCGGTAAAGGGTCTTGCCACGTTGAGGGAAGAGGGCATCCCGGAGAAATACCTCTTCCACTACGGGCGGATGACCGGCTCGGATTGGCTGATCAACAATCTCTATTTCATGCCGGCGTACGGTTCCGCCACGATCGGCGATCACAATTCGATCTGCGTCTCCGCCGGTGGCGCGGCCGGCGTCTTTACCGGGGACGCCCGGGGCGCCTACGAAGTCGAGGAGGCGGAGATCATCCTCAATTTCGGCGCCAGCGTTCTCGAGGCCGGATTTGAATTTCTGCCCAATGTGAGGCGCTACACCGAGGCAATGGCCCGCGGCGCGCGGATGATCACCTTTGACGTACGCTTGTCCAATACCGCGGCCAAGTCCACCGAGTGGGTCCCGCTGAAACCCGGAACGGACATGGCGGTGATCCTCGCCATGTGCCGCGTGCTGATGGACGAAGGAATGGCTGACCAAACGCTGGTCCGTGACCTCTCCAATGTCAGCGTCGACGAGCTCAACCGTCATCTCGAACCGTATACCCCGGCCTGGGCAGCGCAGATGAGCGGCATGCCCGCCGAAAAAATACGCACCATTGCCCGGGATTTCGGCCGGGCCGAGCGGGGGCTATGCCTCAGCGGCAGGGGACTGTTCATGCACCACAACGGTGTGCAAGCCCAGCGCGCCCTGCACCTGTTGCGGTTCCTCTCGGGCAATGTGTCCCGCACGGGCCGACGAAAACCCAGGCCCCGATGGGACTATCCATTCCCCTTTCCCGAGCCAAAAACCGAACCCAAGCGGCTCGATTTGCTGACCGGTGAACCGGGCGACTATCTGTTTACCGATATGGGGGTCTCCCATCAAATCGTCAGTCGGATCGATAAAGGGCCCGAGCGACCGGAGATCTACCTCATCTACTGTCACAATCCGGTCTATTCCAATGGGAAGTGCGCGCGAAATATTCGGGTGTACCGAGATGAATCCAAGATTCCGTTTCTCGTGTCGGTTGACGTGGCCATGAGTGAAACCACCGAGCTGGCCGATCTGGTGCTGCCCGATGCCACCTATCTGGAGCGGTGGTCGTTGGAAGCAAAAACATCCCCTGAAGGCATTGCGGAGTATTACATTCGTCAACCCCTGCACGATCCGTTGGGGGAGGCGCGCAATTGGATCGACGTGCTTTGTGAAGTGGGCAAGCGGCTCAAATTGGGGCTCGGATTCGATTCCGCCGAGACGTTTGTTCGAGAGACCTGTAACAACACAGCGGGGATCAAAGATGCCGGTGGTTTCGAATATATGAAGGAACACGGCATCTGGCAGGATCGCGCTGGAGAAGTCACCTCGTACGAGCGCTCGACGGTCCGGCTCAAATCCGAAAAACTCGCAGCGGCCGGATTCGGTGGCTTGCCCACCTGGATGTCGCCGCCCAAACACGAGGACGCTCGGCCCGATGCGCTGATTCTCACCACGTTCAAGGTGCCGGTGCAGACCCATTCGCGCACCCAAGGCTGCAAATGGCTTACCGAAATATTTCACGACAATCCGGCGTGGATCCATCCGCAAACCGCCGGCTCGCGGGGAATCCGTAGCGGGGATCTGGTTCGCATCAAGTCGGACGTCGGGGAGCTCGTGACCAAGGCGCGCGTCACCG
>JANQET010000360.1 GCA_028278265.1 Myxococcota bacterium | reverse complement strand
CCAATCTCGGTTGTTCTGTTAGCCCCAGGGCGTTGCCCTGGGCTGGGTATGGGGCACCCCATTGGGGTGCGGAATGCACAACACGGCTTAAGTTAGCGCTTATGTCCCTAGCCCTCCCCCGGCGGGGGAGGGAACCGGAGTGCGGTGTTTTCCTCACCCTCCCCCAACCGGGGGAGGGCCGGGGAGGGGGCCTCCCGAAGCGGGGCCGGGGGTGGGCTTCCTGAAGCAGGGCTAGGGCGCGACTAACCCGGAACAATCAACACTGGGATGGCTTGAATCTCCTCCATCAACTTCCGGGGCAGGTTTCTCGAGCGCCAGTTGTCGAAACGTTTTCGCTTGATCCGCCGACCCATTACCAGCAGCTCGTATTGACCGCACTGGACCTCTTGGCAAAGCTCTTCCAGTGGATCGCCACTGAGCGTTTTCACCCTCCAATTCGGCACCGCTTTGCCAACAGCAGCTTCGAATCTTGCGATCGCTTGCCGCGCCACCGTCTCCAGACAATCATCGACGTGATCCAGGTAGGCCTGGCGCCCTTGGGCGTAGATTTCGTTGTAGAACTGTTTGAGATAGGGATCTTTGACGTGCACGGCGACCAGCTGACGCCGGAGGTGAACCGCGAGCTCGATTGCCCATTGCACCGCCGCATCGGTGTGCGGTTCACCGTCAACGGCCAGCAGAATCGCGTTGCCCGCTCGCTCAGTGGCCACCGGTCACCTGGAGCAGGGCCGTGCCGATGAGCAGCACTGCGATGAAGCCGAGCACCATCTTCAGGGTCGCCGCCCCCGAACCGATCAAAAACGCCGACCCTCCGGCCTTTTTCATGTCGTCGATGGAGATGGACAACCCGATCCCGGCGAACCCGATGGCGAAAAACCATTTGTAGGTGGTGTTCATCGCCCAAAACGGCGTGCCGGTCGTTTTGGGACCACCCAGCGCTTCGATGTGAAAACTATTGAGCAGGATCAGCACAAAGAATCCGAGGATGAAAATCGGAAATTTGGCCCGAATCGTGGTCCAAAAGCCGGTGTCCTCCCGCTTGCTCTGGAGCCCGTAGAACCAGACCGAGAAGATGACGATGAACGGGATCAACATGATGCGCGCCGCGTTGATCAGCACCGCGGTGTTGCGGGCCTCTTCGCCGTACCACTCGGCAGCGGCAATCAGTTGCGCGGTGTTGAGAATGGCCACCGCGGCCCACGCGCCGAACTGGGCCTGGGACACCCCCATCGCCTGACCCAGGTAGGGCATGATGAACAGCATCGCCGTGCCGAAGAGCAGAATCGTACCGATGGCATAGGCCATGTCCCGCGGTTTGGCCCCCACCACCGGCGAGGTGGCGATGATCGCCGATACCCCGCAGACACCGGTCCCTGCCCCCATGATGCCCCCCAGCCCGTCGGACACACCGAACCGCCGGCAGAGCCACATCACCGCGATCGCCGTGCCGAAGATGAAAAACGCGGCGAGCAGCAACCCGGTCCCACCGACGCGGATCACATCCGACCAAACATAGTGCACCCCGAGGATGATGATCCCCGGCTTGATCAGCGGTCGCGCAATGCCCACACCCGGGCGAAAGATGCGGTGCACACCTACCAGGTTGCGGATCAGGATGCCGCCGATGAGCAACATCGCCACGTACTTGAACTGCAGGGTCTGGTACAGGAAGGTGGCCCAGGACCACGAATCGCCGGCCTTTCCGCCCACCTTGCCCAACGCCTTTTGTGCTTTGTCGATCTTCTTTTGTATTGCGGATGCCCGTTTGGGGGCGCCGGACTGCTCGGCAAGCGCGAGCTCCTCGGTTAACTTGGGCAATCTGAGCGAGGCCACATCGGCCTTGTGGTACTTGCTCAGCAGGTGATCCACATTCATCACCACGAAAGCAAACACAACGCACAGCACCAACCCGGGAAGATATTTTGGCCAACCCGGAACGACAAGCGATCGAATCCACGACATTCGCACGCTCCTAGAACAAGTAGAGAAGGTCTTTGAAAAAGTGGTGCACGCCGGCCGGCGCCATCACACAAATGAGCATCACTACGGCGGCGATGATCAGCGCCCAGATGTCTTCACGCTTTTCTGAGGAAAGCCCGCCCTTCGGCTCCGATTCGGTCGGTACGCTGGTTTGCATGGTCGTTTACCTCTTGTCTGAATGGATGGTGCACGAGGCGAGATACAGCTTATCGGTTTCGCGGACGATGAACAAGCCATTGGGCAGTTCGAGCTCCCGGGTCTTGGATTCATTGTATCTGTATTAGTTTCATTTTAGTGGAAAATGAGCCGGTAACGGATTATCATTTAAAGTAAGGAGAAGAATAGATGAAGCAAGATTATCCATACCTTATGAGTCGCTTATCGGTTTTGATGCTTATTGGTTTTATCCCGTTCGCCTGTGCCAAACTCGATAACACGGTTGATCCCCAGGATGCGCAAGTTGCCGGCGACGCGGACACCGATTCGGACGGGGACTCGGACGCCGATTCAGACAGTGATTCGGATACCGACTCAGATGCGGATTCGGATACGGACACGGACAGCGACAGTGACACGGACACCGATACTGATTCCGATACGGACGCGGATGCCGACACGGATGCGGATACGGACACAGATGCGGATACCGATGCCGACACGGACGCCGATTCGGATACGGACACGGACGCCGATACCGATGCGGACACCGACACAGACGCGGATTCGGATTCGGATTCGGACACGGACACGGACACGGATACGGACATGGATGCCGATACGGACACAGACTCGGACTCCGATACGGACTCTGACACGGACGCCGATCCATGCCTAGTGGCCCTGGCCGGATTCGGCACGGTGGGCGACCCCATCGGCTTCGAGGGAACACCCTGTGATCAGGGGGATTGGTTCTTCACCGGGGATTGGCAGGTTGGCGAGGACAGTCTGCCGGCGCCCTACGCGGGGAGCTGCGAGTTGGGCACCATCATCGGTGGGAGCTACACCTTGGATCTGATGGGCGAGGCGTTCGCACCCACCGTCGATCTCTCCTCCTGCGCCGGAGAGACGGTTTATCTGCGCTGGTACATGTGGTACGAAATCGAGTATCCCTTCGACGATCTCTATCTGGATATCCACTCTGCCGGTGCCTGGAATATGGCGGTCGATGAGTGGACCGGCGCCCAGAAGAGCTGGAATCTCTATTCGTTTAGTGTCTCCTCATATCTGACCAGCGATTTTCGCGCTCGATTCAGGTTCAAATCCGATGTCTCGAACGTCAAGCGGGGCGTCTACATCGACAATATTTATTTGGAGCGAGAATAATCCGTCGTCACTGGCAGTGATTGCGCCCCGGGCCGTGATCTCCATGGCCAATCCACCCTGTTTTTGGAGCTGACCACTGTTTCTGGTAGGAATGCCACCCGGTTTTGGTCTATGGTGTAAATCGGGAGATAAAGTAATGATGCAGAAAAAGCAGCTACTGGAAGGTCCTCTGCTAGTTTCGATTCTCACCTGCTTGGTGTTCGTCACATGTGCGGAAGTGAAGATGGATGACAATGACGGTCCGCCGGATGCGGGTGGAGATAGCGATAGTGACGCTGACACCGATACGGATAGCGATGCCGATTCAGATAGTGACTCGGATAGCGATATAGATACCGGTTCGGGAGACTCGGATACCGACACGGACACGGATGCGGATACTGACACGGACACGGATGGGGATACTGACTCGGACACGGATACGGACAGCGACGCGGATACGGATTCGGACAGCGATGCGGATACGGATGCGGACGGCGATGCAGATACGGATGTGGACAGCGATGCGGACACGGACGCGGATACGGATTCGGACAGTGATGCGGATACAGACTCAGACACCGATTCCGATACGGATGCGGACACGGACGCTGACGCCGATTCCGATACGGATACGGACACAGACGCGGATACCGATTCGGACACGGATTCCGATACGGATGCGGATCCCTGTTTAGAAGCGCTGGCCACCTTTGGTACGGCGGTCGATCCGATGGGATTTGAGGGTGCTCCGTGTAGCAAGGCCGGTTGGTCCTTGGACGGGGACTGGGAAGTCGGCACGGACACCTGGCCCTCGCCCTTTGACGGCAACTGCGAGCTGGGGGCCAAGCTCGGACACGACTACACGGCCAGCCTGGTGAGCGATGCCAATTCTCCCAAGTTCGATCTCACACCGTGCGCCGGGCAGACAATCAGTGTTCGTTGGCGAATGTGGCGCGAGCTGGAAAACAGCTACGATAAAATATATGTGGATGTGTACGCGTCGGGCGCCTGGCACCTGAAGCTACAGACATACACGGGCAATGCCACGACGTGGCAGTCGTACGAGCTCGACATCTCAGACTATCTGTCCCACGATTTCAGGTTTAGCTTCAGACTCGAAACCGACAGTACCAAACAGTACCGCGGTCCTTACATCGACAATATCTATTTGGAGCGACAGTGACGGTTGAGTAGTCCCCAAGACGCCGTCTCGCATCGCTGGGTGACGACTGCCGATCCGGTTCGCTGGGATGAACCGGGTCTCGACGAATCCCGCCCAATCGGTCACACCGCAACGCGCGCCGTAATTATGACCCCCATTTGTCGCATGAGTTCTAAATTCGGTAGGAGATTCGACTGGTTTCAGACTAAGGTGGTATTTGGGAGAATGAAAGATGAAAAGAACGTCACTTATTCTATGCACCTTATTCGTAATCATGCCTGCCAGCTTGGCCTCGATCAGCTGTGCCGAAGTAAAGATGGAGGATGACGCCCCTCCGGACGCCGGTACCGGTGGGGACAGCGATAGTGACTCGGATACGGACTCGGACACGGACACTGACGCGGATTCGGATACGGACACCGATACGGATACGGACACGGACACCGATACGGACTCGGATACAGACACCGACACGGACACGGATACGGACACCGACACGGACACGGATACGGACACCGACACGGACTCGGATACGGACACCGATACGGACTCGGATACGGACACCGATACGGACTCGGATACGGACACCGACTCGGACTCGGATACAGACACCGATACGGACGCGGATACAGACACCGACGCGGACACGGATACAGACACCGACTCGGACTCGGATACAGACACCGATACGGACTCGGATACAGACACCGATACGGACGCGGATACAGACACCGACACTGATACGGATACCGATCCCTGCCTCGCCGCATTGGCGACCTTCGGTACCGCCTCGAATCCCATCGGATTCGAGGGGGGCTCGTCATGTGACGATAGTGGCTGGAGCACTGGGCGAGACTGGGCGATTGGATTCGACAGCACCCCATTTCCCTATGAGGGTGACTGCCAGCTGGGCACCGTGCTCGGCGGCGACTATCACAACAACCTGGTGAGCGAGGCGATCTCGGATCCGGTGGATCTCTCCGCCTGCGTGGGGCAAACGATTATCCTGAAATGGCATATGTGGCGCGAGCAGGAATCCGTCGATGAGCTCTACCTCGATGTTTTCAAAGCGCCCAATACGTGGTGGATCGAATTGAGAACGTACACCGGAAGCAGCACGGTGTGGCAGCAATACGACAGAGATGTGTCCAGTTTCATCTCCGAGATGTTCCGCGTACGGTTCAGGTTCACACCCGATTCATCGGTGACCTATCGCGGTCCTTATATCGACAACATCTATCTCGTGAGAGAGTAAAACACGTCATCGGACCGCGAAATCACCGGCGCAGCCCTTACCTCTAATTCCTGGCGCGGTCTCCATTGAATGTCATAATTTTAGATAACCCGTTGTTTTTGCTGGGGCAGCGGGCTGTACGATTAAACCGTTATAGTTAAACGGTCCATCGACGATTCGGAGGATTGAGTTGAGCAACCTCTATTTGAATCTGTTTTCGATCGGCTATTTGATCTCGTTTCTGTTTTACGGGGTGGCCGCGTACTATTGCCTCTCCATCCCCAAGCGATCGGTCGCTGCCAGGCACTTGGGCATTGCCCTGGCCTTGGGCGCTGTCGCTTCGGCAGCGTACTTTTTTTCGGCGACCCTCTACTCGCCGGTGACAGCGGTTCACCGCTACTTTACCATCGCCTGCGTGATGGGGCTGCTGGCCCACATCACCTCTTTTTTGCTCTGTTTTCCCGAGGATCATTCACCCAAGATCCGCCGGCGCCTGTTGTGGGGCATGCAAACGGTCATCGCCCTCATCGTTGTCGCCTTTGTCATCAAGTCGACCACAGCCGATCGGGTGTTCCATTTCTACGGCCACTATTGGGATTTCGCGCTCGACAAATTTAGCAAGCTCATCGGATTGCTCATCCTGGGACAAGTGATCATCGTGCTGGCCATCGCCGTTACCCGTACCATCCGCTCCAAAACATCGGTGCGCTGGGGGATTTTGGTGATCGGTCTGACCTACATTATCAGCTCGATCATTCCTTCGATCTTCAATATTTGGAGTAGGGACGGCACCTTCTCTCGCGAGTTGTACCTGGTCTCCCTCAATATCGGGTCGCTGATCGGCTACTTCACTATTCTGATCATCTTCATCAACTTTACCAAGGACCGCACCTCCTTCATGACCAAGATCACATCGATCTGCCTGGTCACCATTCTCGCGGTTTCGCTGGGCTTTTGTTACTACGCCTCCCAGGTCAACGACCGGGCCTACGATACGAGTCACCGGGATCAGCTCTGGCGGATAGTCGCCGATCCGGAGTACCGGCCCCCCGGTCTGGCGTACCTGGTCGCCCGCTCGCGCGCGGACAACACTCTCACTGCGCTCTATCGAGATCCGACTGCAATGGTGGATTTGCCGCTCATCAAAGAGGACCTCAAGAAGCGGGACACCAGCGACGCTCTTGAACAAGAGCGATTTTACCGCCGGGGAACGGAGCCGACCGCTCAATTCGTCTCCTTTCAGCAACCGGATCGGGCCGGGGGGAGGGTGCTCGAAATCGGCTTCAGCTATCGCGGGTATCGGGAGTACATTCACGGGAGTACCGAGCGGTTGTTCTATCTGATCGTTTTTGTCGTACTGATCGTCATTTTCGTCTTTCGCTGGTTCTTCCAGGGGGCGTTGGTCAGCCCGCTGGACCGATTGCTGCGGGGTGTCTGGGAGGTGGAAAAGGGGGATCTCAACGTAAAGGTCCGGATCGACGTGGCCGATGAAATCGGTTATTTGACGCAGAATTTCAACAAGCTCGTCGAGGTGATCCGACTGGCCAAGGAGAAAATCGAAGATCACGCCAACAATCTGGAGCAGAAGGTCGCCCAGCGCACCCAAGCGCTCAACCAGACCAACGAAGAGCTGCAATCGAGTCTGGACGAGTTGAGAAAGGCCCAGCGGGCACTGGCGGATGCCTCGCGGCGGGCCGGCATGGCCGAGGTGGCCCGGTCGGTGCTGCACAATGTGGGCAACGTGCTGACGAGCATCAATTCGTCTTCGTTCCTCGTCAGAAGGGGGATGGAGAAGCTCAAACTCTCCAATTTGAAAAACGTCTCCCGGATCATTCACGAGAACGAAGCGGATTTGAACTACTTTCTCACCGAGGATCCCAAGGGGAAGGACCTGTTGGACTACATCGCCACGATCGGTGAGGAGTGGCCGCAAAAAAAGGACCATCTGCTCCAAGAGGTCGCCCGCATGCAGGGCAACATCGAGCACTTGGCCACCATCGTCGCAGCGCAACAGGAGCTGGCCGATGCCAAGGGGGTCTTGGAGAAGGTCCCCCTCGACGAATTGGTCAATCGGGCGCTCGACATGAGCGAGGTGGCGCCGGAGACGGACTCGATTGATATCGTGCGGGAGTTCGAGCCGATGCCCCAGGCAATGGTTGAATCCAATCGAGTGTTGGAGATCCTGGTCAATCTGCTCAACAATGCCCGCCATGCCCTGATCAAGAGTGGCTCCGAGGCCAAGCGGCTGACCATGCGTATCGAAAAAACGACCGGGGATCAGGTGCAAATCGAGATTGCCGACAATGGTGTCGGCATTTCCCAGGACCAGTTGGTCAACGTGTTCGCCTTTAATTACGACCGCGAGGCGGGAGGGAAGGGTAGTGGGCTCCACGCCTCGGCCAACGTCGCATCAGAGTTGGGCGGCAATCTGGCCTGTCACAGCGAAGGAGAGGGCAAGGGGGCCACCTTCTTGCTGGAGATTCCCGTCGAGTACGTCGCCGCAGAAGCCGATTCCGTGCAGCCTGCCCCCAGCGCGTAGTAGGGGCGAATCTAGTATTCGCCCTCATTTCGATCGCCCCCTCCCTAGCCCTCCCCCGGCGGGGGAGGGAACCGGAAAGGAACCGGAGGGGAAGCAGAGGTGAGCACTTGCTTTTCCTCACCCTCCCCCACCGGGGGAGGGACGGGGAGGGGGCTCCCGAGCAGGTTGCAGCAGTTGTGCGGCAGTTGTGCCTAATCACACGTGTCGCAGAACACGCCCGCGTCGGCGTCCCAGCCGGGGGGGGTGTAATCGACGTCGTGGTACAGCGCTCGACAATCCAGCAGTTGGCCGCCGTTGGCCACGCCTAGACTGCACATGCCGTGGGGTTGCGGGTCGGTGCAGTAGCGGTTGCAGTCGTCCAGACAGTTGCCCCACTCGACGAGGCAGCCGCAACAGAGGTGGATGGGAAAGGTGAACTCCGGCGTCTCAACCAGGACATCACCACCGGTGTGACCCAAAAAGACGACGTTGGCGTAGACGAACCCGAAGTACCGTCCGGCGAGTTGGGCGTTGACATCGGTGATCGGATAATTCCCCGTCGTCTGTGGGGGATAGTTGTTCCAACTGAGCGGCAAACAGGCGTTCTGACTGGCCAACACATCGACCACGCTCGGTGAAATCACCATGCCCCAGGCGATATCGGAGCTCTCCGGGGAAATGAAGTTCTCGAACTCGAAGTATTCAGAGGATCCCACCCCTTCCCCGCGGGAGGTCTGGACGAACACTTCCATCCCCTCGATAAACACCCCTGCGGTTTCGGCAGTGAGGTTGTCGTAGTTCTCTCGAGACATCAGCTGGTTGGTCACCAGGAACATCGTCTCGTAGGCCAGCGCGCCCCCTTCGCCCCTGAACGACAGGTCCAGCAGCCCCATCGAGGCCCAGTTGTCCCCGGGGGTGTACGAGCAGTTGGGGGCCTCGGCAGGCACCTTGGCGTGCTCGACAAAGAAGGTAATCTCATTGTCTTTGCACCCCAGCATCGCGATCGCGGCGATCAGAGCGACGACAATTGTTTTCGGGGTTCTCATGGCACGTCTCCACCGCTGGGGCGCTGGGTTTCTCCTAAAAAAAGTGTACCACATATTTGACATGACATCACCTTACTGGCCAATGCTCTCGGCACGGTTGACGATTCTCGGGGTTATGAAGATCAGCATTTCCGACCGTCGGTCCGACGTGCTCTTCTTCTTGAACAACCAGCCGATGATCGGTATCTCGGCGAAAAATGGGACCTTCTTGAAGCTCATCCCGTGGTTGCGGCTGAAAATCCCGCCGATTACCGCGGTGTGACCGTCGCTGACCAGAAGCTCGGTCTGGGCTTCCCGCTTGAGAATCGTCGGATCCCCTCTGGCACCTTTGTTGTTCCAGTCCGGTTCGTCGCGCATCACCTTGATTGCCAGCAGCACCGAACCGTCCGTGGTCACGTGGGGGGTCACCGTCAGGTTCAGCTTCGCCTCCTTGAATGCGGTCTGTACCCCCTGGGCCGATACCTGGCTGTAGGGAATCAACGTACCCTGCTCGATGTGCGCCTCCCGATTGTCCAGGGTGAGGATTTTCGGCGAGGAGAGGATGCGCAGGGTGCCGGTGTCTTCCATTGCCGAGAGGCGCAACGAGAGGTTGGCGTTGTTGGCGATGGAGCCCAGAGTGATGCCCAACGCACCACCTTGTCCGGTGCCCGACGGGGCGGGCATATTGACCGCAAAGTTGGGGTTGGGTTGGCCCGTGGGCAGGGTCGACAAACCGGACATGGGCGTCTGGGTGTCGGTGGCGCCGCCGGCCAGACCGATGGTGCTGGGGAAGGCCAAACCCGTGGGGTTGCCTGTCGCCGCGCTGGCCGAGAAATCCCCGCCCCACTGGATGCCGATCTCTCGGGCGTAGGTGCTCGACGCCTCGACGATGCGACTCTCGATCAACACCTGGGGCGTCTGGGTGTCCAGGTTGCGGATCAGCGCTTCGATCTGGTTCAGCGCGCCGATGGTGTCCCGGGCGATGATCACGTTGGTTCGACTGTCCACCGAGAGCTTGCCCCGATCGGTCAGCAGATCGGCCGCCCGTGGCCTGAGCTCGGAGGCTTGGGCGTAAGACACCGGGATCAATCGGGTCTGCAGCGGTTCCAGCGCCATTTTCTGTTTGCGGCGGGCGATTTCCAACTCCCGCTCCTTCTCCAGGACCGAGAGGGGAGCCACGCGGATCAGGTTGCCGTCGCGCACCATGCCCAGACGCTTGGTCTGCAGAATCACGTCCAGCGCCTTGTCCCAGGCCACATCGCGCATGCGAATGGTCACCGTGCCGCCCACGTCGTCCGAGGTGATGATGTTGACATGGCCCACGTCGGCCAACAGCCGCAGGATGTTGTGAATGTGCGCGTCCTTGAAGTCGAGATCCACGTGTCGTCCGGTGTAGCGCTTTTTCCGGCGGGTCTGACTCCCGTCAGTGAGGGTGTAGCCACCGGTCTGCTCCACCGGATAGGTGTAGGTGTCCTGCCGGTCATCGGCGATCAGACGGGTCTTGGTCCCTTGGGGCTTGACCGCTTTTTGCGACCCCTTGGCCAATCGACGGGGCGTAAAAACCCACTCCAGGGTATTCTTTTGGTGGTTGACCGTGCTGGTCGCCAGCTGCTCCACATCCACCTGTACGCGGACCTTGCCGTCCTCCTGAAAGGAGCTCACCTTGCCCACCACGCCGCCGAAGTCGGTCACATCCAGTGTCCGCTCCAAGGTGGGCGCTAATCCGACGCCGGTCAACGTGACTGCGGCTTTGCCGTTGTCGTCAGTGGCCTTGGTGTATTCGAATCCCTGATTGGCCGTGATGATCACCCGTTGCTGTTGTCCGTCGTTGTGAAATTTGATGTCCGTGATCATCGGCATTTTCTTGGCGACTTTTGCCGGCGCCTTTTTCGAGGCGGCCTGGGGTGACCTTTTGACGCCCTTCATTCGGGCCAGGCGGTCGAGGCGCAGCTCCTCCTGGGTCCGCCGACGGGGATGCTGCTCTGTCGGCGCGGTCTGCTGTGCGACCCGTTGTTTGGCTCGGGCTGCTTCTTGCTTGGCCCGCTGCGCTTCTCTTTCGGCCATTTGCTCGGCCCGTCGCGCCTCTTTTTCAGCGATTAGCTTGGCCCGCCGTGCTTCCTGCTCGGCTTTCTGCTGGGCCTGCTCCTGCTTCGTCATCTGCGTCTGCAGGGCGATTTTCGCCTTGGTCAGCTCTTCGATGTGCTTCTTCTGCACGGCCAGCTCACGGGTTTGCTGGGCAATCGTTTTCTGCGCCGCGTTCAGCTCCTCGTTCTTTTGGGCCTGTTTTTCGGAGGCCTGCTCCAACGCCTGTTGAGCCCGGGCCAGCTCTTCGATATTTCGCTTTTGTGCCAACAATTTCACTTGCTGGCCGCGAATTGTCTCCTTGGCCTGATTGAGCTCCCCGTTGAGCACCGCGGCCCGCCGATCGGCCCGTTCCGCCTGATCCTTGGCCTGATTCAGTGCTTGCTCCGCCTGGGTCAGTTCCGTCTTGAGGCCCTTCAGCCGAGCGGCTGCCTTCTTCTTGGCCTGTTCGGATTGGCGCACCTTGGCCTGGGCCGCGAGGACCTGCGCATCAGCCCGCTCTTTGGCCCGGGCCAGCTTGCGCTTTGATTGGGAGACGATTTGTTCCATCTCCTGCTCGGCCTGCACCTGGGCCGAGGCCGCTTTTTCTGCGCGCTGCTGAGCCGCTTGGGCCAGCTTGAGGGCCTCTTTTTGCCGGTGCTCGATTTTGGCGAGGTTCTCCTTGTACTCCCGCTCCAACCGGGTTTGCATTTTGGCCAGTCGGTTGGCATCTTCAGTGGCCCGCAGCAAGCCGGCCATTGCTCCGGCCAACGCGTGCTCTCCTTCCTCGCGGGCCTTCTGTGCGCGTGAGAGCTCCCGTTTGGCTTCGACCGTCTGGCGCTCTCGCTCCCTGAGCACCTCCAGCAGTTCCT
Source organism: Myxococcota bacterium (assembly GCA_028278265.1). GTDB lineage: Bacteria > Myxococcota_A > Polyangia > JAAYKL01 > JAAYKL01 > JANQET01. The sequence goes on along the minus strand of JANQET010000360.1, from coordinate 7,626 downwards.
CTTGATTTTCCCGTTTGGCCTGTCGATAATTTTTAGCCGCCTGACGCTGCTTGAGCTGGGCCGCTTTTGTCGCCCGAGCTGCTTTGGAGGCCTTGCCCGCTGCGATCAGAAGCTGTTGTTTGTAGGCGGCAATCTGCTCTTCGGCCTTCGATTTATCTGTGCGCGCCTGCCGGGCCGCCCGGGTGGTCGAGGCGAGCTCGGTCTGTTGTTCCTTCAATTGGCGCTCGAGTTTCTTGCGCTTGGCCCGTTCCTGCTTAGCCCGGTTCTGGGCCTGAGTCACTTCGAGCCGATATTTCTCAACCTTTTTTGCCGCAGATCGCGCTTCGATGGAGAGGTGTTTGTTCTGTTTTCCTTTCAACGCCAGCTCGTTCTTGGCGGTGGCCAGACGATCGAGTGCGTCCTTGGCGGCTGCCTGAGCGGCCAATGCCTCCACGCGGCGCTTTTCCGCTTCGGTTTTGAGGCGCTTGGCCTCTTGTCGCGCTGCGGTGAGCTGAGCCTGCGCGGCCTCGAATTTCGCTTGGGCCTCCTTCTGGCGCTGGTGTGCCACGCCGCGTTCGGTTTGTGCGTTTTTGTGCTGTTTAGCGGCTTTGGACCGCTGTTGCTTGGCCTGGACCAACTGCTGCTCCACAGCACTGAGCTTGTCGGTCGCCCGGTTGCGTTGCTGTTGAACCTTTGTCAATCGTTGCTGAATGTCGCGGTACTGTTTTTCGACCTCGGCCAGACGTTTCTTGGTCCATGCCTGTTGGCGCTGCACCCGATTCCACTCTTTTTGCACTTCGCCCAGGTTCTTTTTGGCATCCCCCAGTTGAGTCTTGGCCTCGGTGCGCTCTTTTTCCGCCTCGTCGAGCTGCTTTTTTACTTCGGCGTGCTGTCGGTGCATGGTGCGCAGTCGGGTGTACGCTTCATCCCGCTGTTGATGGGCTTTGGCCACCTGCTCCTCGGCCTGCTCCAGCTTTTCCTTGACCTGCTCGGTTTGGGGTTGGTTCGGCTGGGGCGCTGCCGCGGGAGTGGCCGGCAGCGGCGATCCGCTGAGGGTGACCACCAGCTTGTTGCCCTTGGCGCGCACCCGAAACGCCGCGTCTTCCTTGAAATTGATCATCACCCGGCTGACCGGCGATCCTTTGGCCGAGTACTCGGAGACCGCCACGCCGCTGATCAAGTTCGTCGACGAGTCGATCACCGAGGGGGCACCGCGCACCTGACTATCGGCCACGTCGATGACCAGCCGCCTGGGTGACGAGAGCTTGAATGCGGTAAAATTCGGGCGTTTGGAGCCCGAAACCGTCACGACGGTCTTGTTGCCGCGTTCATTGACTCGGATGTTTCGAATCTGATTCGAAGCACCGACGCCCGCGGCGCCGTTGGGTGCCCAGAGCGCCACGTAGATCGAGGCTAACGCCGCTACGGCTGCTATCCTCATTGGTCGTGTCTTCGCTGGCCTTTTCATCATCGACTCCTCGGCTGGTGCGCAAAGCCACCGCGCCCCTGAATGTAGGGGCATGTGCTTGGTTGTACACACTTATCCTACATCAGACCACACAAGGGTCGCAAATTTTCAGCCACTTTTTACGTAAAAATTTGCTACTCGCGGGGATGGAGCGGGATGAACCGGGTCATATCGACACCACGACTGGTGGTAGGATCGTCGCGGATAAAGTAGACGCCGCGTTCTTCCTCCTTGCCTGAGCCGTGAATTCGGGCCACGCGCCAGTTCACTTGAATTTTGTCGCCGCCGCTGCCTTGCTCGATATAGTCCGCGCGACCGACGTAGTCCCCTCGCCGGATGACGAAGCCGGTCCCCTCCGGGGTGACCACCATCGCCCTCGGGTCACCGATATTGGTGATGATGGCGATTAGTTTGAGATCGGAGATGTCGTACTCTTCCAGCTTGATATCTCGTTGGATCGAGCGGGTGATGTTCTGTTGCACGCCGATCACTTCGACATAGGGGAAAAACGGATCCCGTCGCTTGTCGCTCTGAATGAAATCGGTTTCGGCGAGTTGGGGCAGTTCGATTTTCTTCTTGGCCGTCTCGCCTCCACCTTCGACCAAACCAGTGCCCTTTTGCCCGGCGACGCGTTTTTTGGCGTCGATCGAAGACATTCCCGGCCGGACCCTGCCGGGTCGCCCCCGAAACCTGGGCGCGCTCTCTTCCTCCTCACCGCCGCATGCGCCGCACAGCCACAGGGCGGCCAACAGCGCGGCGCTGAGCAGGACGAGACGGCGATGATTCCCGTTCGGGCCCATGATTACCTCTTCCTCTTCCTACCCCGTTTTTCCCCGCCGGGTTTCAGTGCGCGGAATGTGGTGGCCAATACTTCGGCGTTCAGTATCGCAGCCGAGTCGGTCAATCCACTGCGGTTCAGGGAGATGTCCTCGATATTGATGATGCGCTCCAAATTGCCGACGAGGTAGAAGAACTTGGCCAGTTGGTGAAACGTCCCCTTCAGTCGCAGCCGCACGGGAACACGGGCGTAGTATTTTGCCGTTTCCTCTTTCAGGGGTTTGACCGAGAGAATGTCCAGACCGACCAGCTCCCCTTGGGCGTTGAGGTTGTTGAGAAAGGAGGACATCTCCGTATCCTGGGGCAACGCGCGAAGCTGCTCTTTGTGGATCTTTCGGTATTCATCGAGCTTTTTCAGATCCATTTCGTACGTCTTCTTGCGGCGTTCGGCGTCTTTGCGCTTCTTGATCAGGCTGGCGTGGGTGCGCTCCAGCTTGGAGAGCTCTTCTGTTAATGGATTGTAGTAGACGATCCAATAGCCCACCGCGAACAGTGCGAGCAGAACACACAGCACGATGAGTTTTTTTGGCAAAGAGATCTTTGTCAGTTGCTCAAGAGCGTTCATCACACCTCCGGGGCTCACTCATCGATACTTGATTTCGCCCCTGAATTCGAAATGGACGACCGGGGTCGTTTCGCCGAGTTTCTTGGTGTCCGGAAGCTTGATCTTGGGCTTGGTCAGCGAGGTGGAGATCAACTCGCTGGCCGTGAAAAAGCTCGACAGGTTTATCCGTCTCAAAAACTCGGCCACATCCTCATGGGTCAGGGCGTCGCCGCTGATCCGCACTCGCCGATCTTTCTCCTTGAAGCGGGAGATCCAGACGCGCCTGAAATCCCAGTTCTCATCGTACCCCGCCGCCGGGTCGATGCGAATCATCTCCTGGTAGGCATCCTGATCGAGATGGGGACGACCGCGCTTGCTCATAATGTTAGAGAGCTCCAGCAGGACGTAGACCGGGCCCTGTCGGGCGGCGAGCAGCTCATCGATCGCGGCTTGCCGTTTTTCGAATTCAGCGATCTCGTTGAGTATGTTCTGGTGGTTCTTCACTTCTTTTTGAAGAATTTCCACCTCGTTCTTCACCCGGTTGTTGCGGTTCTTCTGCTCGTTGATCCTGGCCACGGCGCTGGTGTGGAGCACGACGAAGATGACGATTTCCAGGACCAGGGCCAGCGCGCCGATGATCACTTGGTTGCGACCGGCTTCTCGTCGTCGATCCTGTTTGATCGGCAAAAGGTTGATCTTGATCATCTCAGATCTTCTCCCTTTGCTTTCTCAACGCCAGGCCCAAGCTGATCGTCGCCTGGGGTGCTTGTCGCTTGAGCACTTCCGGGTCGAACTGTTTGTCGTTGAAAGTGACTTTGCGAAACGGATCGAGTAGCTCGACCGGTACCCGGGAACGCCGTTCGATCGCCGAACGAAGGTAGGGGATTTTAGAGGTCCCACCGGTGATGAACACCCGTTCGATTTCACCGGTGCTGCTGGTGGCCATGTAGAAATCCAACGATCGCTGGATCTCTCCGGTCAGCGAATCCACCACGTTGGAGATGATGCCCATCACCTCTTGGGGGACCACTTCTTGCGAAAAGAGCTGCCCGCCGGCCTTGTACGCTTCGGCTTCGTTGTAGCTGACTTGAAGCTGCTTTTGAATCTCCTCGGTGATCACCGCTCCCCCGTTGGTGATGTCCCGGGTGAACTGGGAAATCGCGCCGAAGAGAATGTTGATCGTGGTTACCGAGGCGCCCACATTGAGCAAGGCGACGGTCTCCCCTTCATTGTATCCGTAGTTGAACTCGTAGGCGTTCTGCAGGGCAAAGGCGTCGATATCGACGACGAACGGTTTCAATTTGGATTGTCGAACCACATCGACCAGATCTTGTATCTCCTCTTTCTTGGCCGCCACGAGCAGGATATCCATCTGGCCCGCTTCGTTGTTTTCCGCCAGGATATCATAATCGATCTCCACCTCGGAGATTTCGTAGGGGATGTGCTGCTCTGCCTCCCACTGAATCTGCTCCTCGAGCTCGTCCCGCTTCATCAGGGGCAGGTTCAGTTTCTTGATGATCACCGAGTTGCCCGAGATCGACAGGGCCACGTCCCGTTGGGAGATGCGCAGATCTTTGAACAGCTTGGTCAGCGCGTCGACGACCGCGGCGCTGTTCATCACGTGACCGTCCACGATCGACTGGGGCGGAAGCGGCTCCACACCGTACTTCAACAGGTGCATTTTCGCACCCGAGTCGCGCAGCTGAATCACCTTCACCGCGGAGGTGCCGATGTCCACGCCGACGAGATGTCTCCCCTCAAACGCCATTTAGTCGTCCTTAAACACCTTGCGCCGGTCCGATAGACTCAGGCCCAGGGCTTTCAGAATTTTTCGTTTGGTGTCCATTCGGCAACCGAATCCCTTTTCGATTCGATCGATTGTCAACACGGACAGTCCCGCCTTTCTGGCCAACTCCGCCTTGCTCATCATCTGCTCGATGCGATATTCGCGAAGGTTGTTGAGCATCTTTCTACCACTGGTGCGCGCGCTCTTCGCTTTAGCGCCGTCTCGCTTCTCGTTGGCTGCATCGGCACTTTTCTTTTCTGCGTTTGATGGCTGGTCACCAGTTGTCACGGTATTTTTTTCCTCTCCCAACGCGCCGGTGGTTTTCTTCTCTTCCGGCATGGGCGGTGAATTGCTCTGTTGCTTCCCGTTTACACGATTCTTCGAACCAGTCTCGCCCCCGTCCTTTTGATTCGCGCTCTTGTTGCGCGGCGTCGACCCACCGTTATCTTTAGCTGTCATGACTGATCTCGCCTATAAAGTTCTTTTCTGTTTTTCACCAATAACTAACAATAAATTGTTAATAAAAGGTAGAAAATGTCAAATTAATTATACTTAAATCATAGATAATATCGACTTATGATAAATTTTCTTTACCCCCCTCAGCGCCGGGAATTCGGGTCGGTTTTGCCGTGCTTTTCGTCCGGCTTCCCCATTGTCCGATGCAACCGGAGGTGGGTCAACTTTTTGGCCTTTGCCAGTTGGCCAGAAACATCGTATGATTATAGTCTCAGCATAACCTCAGCAAAACCCGCTCGATCGTGAACTGAATCGTCTTTTGATGGGAAAAACCGGGTCAAAATATACCCCATGGGTAAAAATTGACACCACCTGAACATTATTTCATGGTTTCGACAGGTTGGACTTCTCGTCAGCTGGGCCAAGAGGATGGTTTGGTTCGCCGGAAAAGCGGTCTTTGGGATTAGGTAGGTCATTTATGACCCATGGGTGAGAGGTGTAATGCTAGCGTAACATTTCATAATTATTACTCTTTCTGATTCGGCACGGTCTTCGCTTATTCCCCTAGGCATCAACGAGAAAGAACAACGCGGAGGAAAGTAAGTGGCAGCTTCAGACCGTGAACCAATCAGCCAATCGGACGAAACACTCATTCGTGAACACATGCCGCTCGTCAAGCACATCGCTAGGCGATTTGCGCGGCGGTTACCGGCAAGCGTCGCTCATGACGACTTGGTCGGCGCAGGCGCTCTGGGCCTGGTCGATTCGGTAACCCGACGGCGAAAAGGGGACGACGCCTCTTTTGCCTGCTACACCCGAATCCGCATTCGCGGTGCGATTTTCGATGAGCTGAGATCACATGACTGGCTGCCCCGGCGGTCCCGTTCCGCTGAAAAACGAGAAACCAACGGCGAGCCGTTTCCAGTAGCCGTCATTCACTTCGACGATTTGCCGGCGGGTCGGGACAGGACCCCGAGCGATCACAACACCCGTTCGAATCCGCTCGAGGCGCTGGCCAACAAGCGCATCGCCTCGCAGCTCCGCCGGGAGCTGGACCTGCTGCCGGACCGGGATCGCCTGGTGCTGCACCTGCACTACTTCAGGGGCATGCGCCTCAAAGAGATCGGCAAGCTGTTCGGCGTCTCAGAAGCGCGCATCTCCCAAATTCACCACCGCGCCCTGTCCCAGCTCAAGCCCAGACTGCAGTCGGCCGCGTAGTTCGTTCCTGCACCCGTTCAGACGACCCATCACAGCGCATGCCGTCCCTGCGTTGGGACCTCACCCCCGGCCCCTCTCCGTCAAGCAGAGAGGCTACCATTCGTACTTTAGGTTGACCCCAACGGGATCGATTTGAGATAATCCGCACACAAATACAACTGAGAAGCCGACACAACTGCCGCTAAGGAGTCAAAGATGACGCATACACTTCGTATGACGCTGTTCGCCGGCATTGTGCTGACCATGGTCGCTTGTGGTGCAGCCGAGTCGATCAATTCGACGACAAACCGGGACCTGGCCGAGCCGGCGAGGAGCGAGTCGCTGATCCCCGCGCAACCGGATCCCGACCCGCCGGTCGTGACCCGCCCCCAACCGCCGATGCCGAAAAAGAAAGCGCAGCGAGCCTCTCGTCTGATGTTCTCCACGGCAGTGGCTGCGGCTTCCGGGGAGCCGCTCAATCCCCAGGAGTCATTTGGTGGACGGCCGAAAAAGATCGTCGCCAGTTTTGACGTCACCGGGTTCGAGGAGGGCGCCACCATTCGCGTGCTGTGGTATCGCAACGATGAGTTGATCGACGAGCACGATCTTGAGTGTACCGGAGAGCGCCGCTACACCGACGCGTTGCAGAGCAAGCGGGGATTGGCCGACGGGGAGTACAGCGCAGAGGTGGAGATCGATGGAACCTCGATGCTCACCCGCACATTCACTGTGGGCCGGGCACCGAGGGGAACCGTCGTCGTGGAGCGGGCCGCCCTGGGCACGGCGCTGGGTAAGAACAGGATGCCCAAGCGGGCCAAAAAAGTTTTCGGTCCGGGCACGAAGGTGATGCGCTGCGGGGTGCGCTTTTCCGGGTTGGCCGAAGATGGGGTGGTGCTCTTTCAGTGGTTCTCCCTGGTCGATGGAGCCGAGGAGCAGTTGCACAGTTTCGATACCCCGGTGAAAGCGGGAAAGAGCGCCACGGCCGCGGCCTCCTGGCGCCCGGGTCGAAAACTGACCCGCGGCCCGTACCGGGTGACCATCTCCCTCAACGGCACCCGGATGGCCGAGCTGCCGTTTACGGTGAAGTAGTGAAACTCAGGGAGTTCGGCGATTTCCCCGGACGCGACACCCTTTCACTTCGCCGTCCGTAGTCTCATCAAAATCAAAGAAGAGCTGGGACGGTTGGAGCTGAACAACGTGGTCTTCGACCTCTCCGTTAGGGGCCCAACCGGCGCTGCCCAGGTTCGGTTCGGTGCAGATTCTGAAGCGCGCGTAGGTTGTGATATTCCCGGGTACCTGGGCGGCGTCGAATTCGAGGTTGTGCACCCCTTCGGCGATCAGCACGTTGGTAAAAATCTG
>JANQET010000345.1 GCA_028278265.1 Myxococcota bacterium | reverse complement strand
GTTCCTGCACCTGGAGCTGAGCTTCGAATTGAGAGAACCCGGAGGCCTGCTGGAGCCGGAATTGGTGATCGACAGTTTAGACGCGGTACTGCCGTAGAGCGCGGTTAATTGTTCTTGGCGCCCTCTTCTATCCACTTGGCGATCGCGGCAATCCGGTCTTCGGTCAACGGTTTGAACACCCTGGGCGGCATGAACGGTTCTTTGGTCTTCTTCACCGAGGTGATCACCCGGCTGTTGGCCGGATCTCCGGGGATGACGAAGTCCCTTCGATTGCCTCCCTTCATCACCCCGTCGTAATCCAATAGATACAACCCCCCCTTGCGATCCTCCCCGTGGCATCGTTTGCAGTGGTCGACGAAGATCGGCAGCACGGTTTGAGCAAAGGAGACCTCCCCTTCCGGGGTGTTGACCACCTGAATCGGCTCCACACTACCACTGGCAGCGCCGCAGCCCAACGCGCACAGCGCTACCACAGAGATCGAAAACCCGAGAATAACGTTCCTCCACATAGTTGCCTCCTAGTCGTTAGCCCGCAAAGAAAGCTTCGCAGAATCTCACACCGATGTCGACCCCCAAGGGGAGCACCCGTTCGTCGATGTCGAATCGGGGATGGTGGTGGGCAAAGGTCTGTTGGCCTTCGGGCCGGCCGCAGCCGAGCAGGACCAGCGCACCGGGGACGCGCTCCTGAACCAGGGCGATATCCTCACCGACCATCAGCGGTCGCGTCTGCTGTACGCGCGCCTCACCGACCACCTCCTTCGCCGCTCGGCGGGCCAATCGGGCAATCTCCGGGGCGTTGAGCACCGGCTCGTGGGCCACCAGAGATTTTATCGACGCCTCGGCCCCCATCGACGAGGCGAGCTGCTGCGCCAGCACCTCGAGTCCTTGGCAGAGCGTGGCGCGGACCTGCTGATCAAAGGTGCGAATCGTGCCCAACAGGGTCACCTTCTCGGGGATCACGTTGAACGCGGCTCCCCCTTGAACCGAGGTGATGCTCAACACGGAGGGGTCATGAGGGCCGATGCGTCGGGTGACCAGGGTTTGGGCGGCAGTGATCAATTGGGCAGCCACGACAATTGGATCGACGCCGTCCTCCGGCGTGGCGGCGTGGGTTCCCTTACCGGTGATCGTGATCTCGAATCCATCCACACTGGCCGCGGCCGGGCCGTCGTTGGCGATCACCCGGCCCAACGGCTCAGGGGTCCACACGTGAAAGGCCAACGACGCATCCACCGGGGGATCGGTCAACACGCCCGCCTCGATCATCTTCCGGGCGCCTCCCCTGCCCTCTTCGGCCGGTTGAAACATCAGCTTGAGTGTTCCCTCCTGTAGTCCTTTGTTCTTGACGGCCCGCCCGATGCCGAGCGCTATTGCCATATGCGCATCGTGCCCGCAGGCGTGCATTCGCCCGGCGTGGCGGCTGCGGTAGGGGGCGTCATTCTCTTCATCTATGGGCAAACCGTCCATATCGGCGCGCAACATCAACGTTTTTCCGGGCTTGGCACCTCGGATCAGGGCCACCACTCCGGTCCCGGCGAGGGGGGCTGCGTCAATGCCAAAGCTCGCCAGCTTGTCGAGCACCAGCCGCTGGGTTTTGTGCTCTTCATGCCCCAGCTCCGGAATCTGGTGGAATTCTCGGCGGATAGCGACCAGCTGATCAGAAAACTCGACCACCTCTGGTTGACAGGTTACCTTGAGTGTTTTGAGATTGTTCGTCGTCACATCGACCTCCGTCGGTATAAATAACAGAAACCGTTGCACAGCGGTAATCCATTTGTGGTAAAGCAGCGAGACGGCACATAAAAAGGATATGATTATGAAAGAAGTCTCCCTGGATTTAGTCGACCTCAATCAGCCCAAAACCGGGTACCGGGATTTCATCAGCTGTTGGGTTTACCAACAGGCCGGTTTGACCTTTCTCGTCGATCCCGGTCCTCGCTCTACGGCTGATCACCTCCTCGCCACCCTGTCCGAGCTCGAGATCCGGCAACTGGATTTTATTCTGCTCACGCACATCCACCTGGACCACGCCGCGGCGACGGCCGATGTGCTCAAGGTCTTTCCCCGGGCCAAGGTCTATTGCCATGAGATCGGCGTCAAGCACCTGATCGAGCCCACCCGGTTGTTCGAGGGGTCCCGCCAGGTGCTGGGGGAAGTGGCCGAGATGTACGGTAAACCCGACCCCGTACCAGGGGACCGCATGGCCGGGCTCGACGAGCTCGAAACCCGCGGGATCAAGGTCATTCCCACGCCGGGGCACGCCCCTCATCACGTGTCGTTTCTGGTGGACGACCTGCTCTTTGTCGGCGAAGCGGTGGGCACCCGGGCGGAGCTCGACAGCGGAAAGCCGTATCTCAGGCCCGCCACGCCGCCGCGGTTCAAACTCGACGTGGCGCTGGAATCGCTGGATCGGTTGCTCGCCCTCGATCCGGAACCCAAGTTCATCGCCTTTGCCCACTACGGGCTCGCTTCGGACACCTTCACCTGGTGCCGGCGGGCCAAAAAGCAGCTGGCCGTCTGGGTGGAGACCATTCGTCAATTGTGTGAACCGTCTGAGGATCAGCTCGCCGAACGGCTGTTCAGCCGACTGATGGAAATCGATCCCCTCTACGGAAGGGGTCGTTTCGACGAGCTCGACGATGATCTGCAGGTGCGGGAACGGGGCTTTCTCGACAACACCCTCGACGGCATGTTGGGCTATTTGAAAACCCTGGACTGACCGCAACCCGATATACCTCACCCCCTTCAGCCCACCTCTATCGTTGCACCAGCGCTCTTTACGGGTCATCTTTACAAGTGAACTCGTTCGACGGTTGAGGGCTGACGTAAGATCGATCAAATCGAAACCAGGCCTCGCGGGCAAGTGTCGCGCCGATATCTGACAAAGGGGGCCGATGATTCGAAAGAACGCCATTACAGCTCATGCGATCTGTTGGTTCACGATCGCCTGTGCCTGGTGGTCCGAGTCGGCTATCGCCTCCCCGGGAAGCAGCCTCCACTTCGAAAACATCTCCCTGCGCCAAGGGTTGTCCCAGGTCTCGGTCAACACGATCTGCCAGGATCGACAGGGATTCATGTGGTTCGGTACCCAAGATGGGCTGAACAAGTACGACGGCTATTTTTTCACAGTCTATCGCAATGATCCGGACAATCCCAAAGGTCTGAACGAGAGTCATATCTGGGCCACCCTCGAAGATGCCCAGGGCCACCTGTGGGTCGGGACGGACAGCGGGTTGAGCGACTTCGATCCCAAAACAGAGACCTTCACCCACCATCACCACGATCCCGATGATCCCACGAGCATCAGCGACAGCACGATCTACGCAATCGCCGAGGATTCGGAGCAGGTGCTGTGGGTCGGCACCGAGGACGGTCTGAACCGGTTCGATCGGTCGACCAAACGGTTCACGCGATTTCGCCACTCACCGGACGATCCCCAGAGCTTGGGGGGCAATGAAATCAGAGCACTACTCAAAGATTCCCGCGGGGCGCTGTGGATCGGTACGGTCGGGGGGGGACTCAATCGATACGATCCCTCGACCCGGCGCTTCATCCACTACCAATACCAGGAAGACAATCCCGGCAGTTTGAGCGGCGACAATGTCAGAGCGCTACTGGAGGATTCCACGGGAACCCTGTGGATCGGTACGGACAGCGGTCTCAATCGGTTCGACGCCCAAACGCAGAGCTTCAGGCGCTTTCAGCATCGGGTGGGCGATCCGACCAGCCTCTCCCACGATGGGGTGCGGTCCCTGCTCGAGGATTCGAAGCAACGCCTCTGGGTCGGTACCCACGGGGGTGGACTCAATCGCCTCGATCGCACCACCGGCACCTTTGCCCACTACCGGCCCCGGCCGGACAATCCGAGCGGATTCAGAGATGCATTCGTGCATTCGATGTTCGAGGACGCCGAGGGCACCATCTGGTTCGGCACCCAGGGTGAGGGGATCCTGAAATTGGGTCCGAAGACCGAGGCGTTCAAGCACTACCAGCATCAAGGGGACAACCCCGAGAGCATCAGCGCAAACGATGTGATGATGTTCGTCGAGGATGCCCAAGGGGTGCTGTGGATCGGCACCTATCACGGTGGGCTCAATCGCTTCGATCGGGAGACCGGCACCTTCACCCACTATCGGCACCGCCCGGATGATCCCACCAGTCTCAGCGCCGACAAGGCTCGAGCAGTGTACGAGGACGCCCGCGGTCGCTTGTGGGTCGGCACCACCAAGGGTCTCAACGAGCTCGATCGAACCACCGGCACCTTCACCCACTTTCGCCATGATCCACAGGACCCGACGAGCCTGGGCCACGACTATGTGAAGACCATCTTCGAAGACTCCACCGGCACCCTCTGGATCGGGACCTACGGGGGGATAAACCAGTTCGATCGGGATACCGGGAAATTCACCCGATTCCGCTACCAACGGGAGAACCCCGACAGCCTGAGTCATGACGGCGTTTATTGTATCTACGAGGATTCATTCAACGACCTGTGGATCGGCACCCTGAACGGTGGCCTCAATCGGTTCAACCGCCACTCCCGAACATTTACCCGCTTTCAACACAATGCCGAGAATGCCAAGAGTCTCAGCCATGACTGCGTGTTGTCGATTTTCGAAGACGCCAAGCGAAACCTGTGGATCGGCACCCACAGCGGTCTCAACAAAATGGACCGGGTCACGGGCACGTTCAGCCATTTGCGGACCAAGGACGGTCTGCCCAATGATGTCATTTACGGCATCCTGGAGGACGACCGCGGCTTTCTGTGGCTGAGCACCAACAAGGGGATCAACAAGTACGATCCCCGAAGCGGTGCGATCGTCAATTACGATGAGAACGACGGTTTGCAGGGCAACGAGTTCAACGGGGGGGCCTACTACGAGGATCGTTCCGGGAGAATGTATTTTGGCGGGCCGACGGGCTTCAACGTGTTCGATCCGGCAGAGATCCGGGACAATACCTATGTCCCGCCGGTGCTGATCACCGATTTTCTGCTGTTCGGCAAATCCGTCACGACAGCGGCGATCGGGGTGACCTCCGATTCGTTTCAGTTGACCGAGCCGATCAGTTACACCGATTCGATCACCCTGGATTACACCGACTACATCTTTGCCTTCGAGTTCACTGCGCTGAGTTACCGCCAGCCGGAGAGGAATCAATACGCCTACAAACTGGAGGGGTTCGACCGGGAGTGGATCGCGACCAATCACCTCCATCGGCGGGTGACCTATACGGACCTCCCCAGCGGCAACTATGTCTTCACCGTCAAGGCGGCCAACGACGACGGCCACTGGAACGAACAAGGGACCAGCATCAAGCTCACCATCCTGCCGCCCCCGTGGAAGACCTGGTGGGCTTACGGGCTCTACAGCTTGGCGCTGCTGGCGGTCATCGGGTGGTTCATTCAATGGCAACGGGGCAAAGTGAAGCAAAAGCAAAAGGAGCTCGATCGGGAGAAACAGGTCAGCGCCCGATTGATGCAATTGGACAAGCTCAAAGACGAGTTTCTGGCCAACACCTCCCACGAGCTGAGGACACCCCTCAACGGTATCATCGGCATCGCCGAGTCGCTGATCGACGGCATCGAGAGCTGGCCGGAGAACAAAATCCGCGAGAATCTGGGCATGATCTTTTCCAGCGGCAGGCGACTGGCCAGCCTGGTCAGCGATATTCTCGATTTCTCCAAGATGAAGAACCACACCCTGGTGTTGAACACCAAGCCGGTGGAGCTCCACGCCCTGGTCGACGTGGTACTCAACACCTCGAGGGTGCTCGTGGGCAAAAAGGCGATCACTTTGAGCAACGAAGTTCCGGCGGATCTGCCCAGCGCAGCGGCAGACGAAGATCGGCTGCAGCAGATTCTGTACAACCTGCTGGGCAACGGGATCAAATTCACCGAATCCGGTAAGGTTGCCGTCGCCGCAGCGGTCGACAACAACCGGTTGCAGGTTTGCGTGAAAGACACCGGTATCGGCATTCCCCAGAACAAAATCGACCGGATCTTCGAGTCATTCGAGCAGCTCGAAGGGGATGCCGCGCGGACGTACGGCGGTACCGGGTTGGGGCTCGCGGTGACCCAGAAACTGGTCGAGCTTCACGGGGGTCGAATTTGGGTTCAATCCATCGAAGGGGTCGGATCGGAGTTTTACTTCACCCTGCCCATCTCCGGTGAAAAGGCTGCAGAACCCACCGCACAGATGTCGGACACGACCGCCTCTTCGTTGACCGCCAGACCGGTGGCGCCGGCAGGGGAGCCCACCGATGGAATTGTCGAACCGGCCCAAGGGGATTTCAGGATCTTGATCGTGGACGACGATCCGGTCAACCTGCAGGTGCTCGAAAACCACCTTTCACTGCGCAACTACTCGATCACCCAAGCGTCCAACGGTCCCGAGGCCCTCGAGCTGCTCGAAGGAAACCAGCAGTTCGACCTGATCCTACTCGACATCATGATGCCCCGGATGTCCGGCTACGAAGTCGCCAAGAAGGTGCGTCAGCTCCACGCGGCCCATGAGCTACCGGTCATCTTTCTCACGGCCAAGAACCAGGTAACCGATCTGCTCGCCGCCTTTTCTGCCGGTGGCAACGACTATCTGACCAAACCAATCGCCAAGGCGGAGCTGCTCTCCCGTGTCAAAACCCACCTCCAATTGATGGACACCAATCGAAATCTGGAGCAGAAGGTGATCGATCGAACCGCAGAGCTCCATCAGAGTCTGGAGGATCTCAAAAAGACTCAGGCATTGCTGGCCGATGCCTCGCGCCGGGCCGGAATGTCGGAGATCGCCAAGCGCATCCTGCACAATGTCGGAAATGTCTTAAACAGCGTCAATACTTCATCGTTCGTGGTCAATCAAATATTCCAGCAGATGCAATTTACCAGACTTCAAGACCTCGTCGAGCTGATTCGCCAGCACGAGGCGGACCTGGCCGGTTTTTTCACCCGAGACGAAAAGGGACAGCACACCCTGCCGTATCTCGAATCACTGCAGGAGCAATGGACCACACAAAAAGCCAGGGGGCTGGATGAATTGACCCGGCAAAAGGGGCACATTGATCGCATCGCCGATATTGTGGCCGCACAACAGGAGTTTGTCGGCTCGACCGGAGTGATGGACACGATTGCCCTGGACCTGCTGATCAATGCATCCCTTGAGATGAGCGATGTGGCCGCAGCCAAGGATGAGATCCAAATCACCCGTGAATTCGAGCCGCTTCCCCCGATTCGCGGTGAGTCGTACAAACTGGTGCAGATTCTGATCCATCTATTGAACAACGCCGAACACGCCCTGGCCGAGCGGGATGCCGAGGAACGTCGCTTGACCATCAGAACCAAGCTGGTGGAGGATCAACGCGTTCAGATCAGTGTTATCGACAATGGGAGCGGTATTCCCCGGGATAAGCTGACCAAGGTCTTTGTCCAGGGATTCACCACCAAGCCGTCCGCAGCCGGTTACGGCTTGCACAACTGCGCCAATTCGGCGACGGAAATGGGGGGCTCGCTGACCTGCCGGAGCGACGGCCCGGACCAGGGCGCCGAATTCTTGCTCGAGATCCCCCTGTCACCGCCAAAGAAAGATAATTCTCCAACGACGCTTCACTAGGTAGCTAGTAATTGAGTCACCCCTGATAATCCGTGGGATTCCTACAATCGGCCGGATTCGTAGGAAATCCCCCGAACGGATCGTCCACATAAATAAAACCGTCCGAAATCATTAGACATTTTTCTTTTTCGTTGACACGCCAGTCTACATGAACTACTTACCCCAGTAGAAAAACATTGTAATTCTTGAAAATGCGGGCGATGGCATTGTGCTCGCATCTTCACGTCCGAAAGGAAGCCTTGGTGAATTCCATGAACGGTTGGAAAACTGATCTCATTCGTCTCGACGGTGCTCATTTCAACTATCGCTTTGGCCCAGCAGATTCCGGGTGACGCCGACGGTGGGGCTGTGCGCGCGCTGATCGCTGCCGGGGATGAACAATTCGCACTGGAGCAATGGGAAAATGCCCTTTTGTACTATGAGCGGGCTGCCGCTACTGCCGCAATAGAAGAATCCTCTGCAATTCATCTGAAAATAGCCGAATGTTCGACAAAGTTGGCCCGATACGGCACGGCATACCAGGCGTTCGGCAAAGCGCTGGAGACGGGGTACGGGCGGCTGACCGAGATCCAGATCGAGGACATCGGCAAGCGCCAGGGTGGGCTGGCCCAGATCATCGGTGCCGTCATCATCGAGAACGGCGCTGATGGCGCCGCCGTCTTTATCAACGGTGTCCAGCGGGGACCCCTACCGCAAGCGAGCCGTCTGTGGGTGGCGATGGGGGAGACATCGGTCAAAATCGTTGACGGGGACACAGTGGCGTACGAGGGGGATTTCACGCTCGCCGCCGGTGAAAAGAAGATCATTGTCGTCGAGGAGCGTGTTCCGCCGGCCCACCCTGAACCGACCCCCGCTACGCCGCCTACGCCGGCTGCGCCCGTCACTCCGCAAAACTACGATGCACCGATGGACGGTCATGCCAAGGGAATTGACGACTCGCTGTCCTATGACAGGGATTCGGGCCCGGTTCGAAGCGAGGAACCGGGAAAACGGTTCTGGTCGTGGATCGCCCTTGGGGCGGGCGCTGTTGTCGTGGGCACCGGTGCCTCCATCGGTATCGTCGGGCTGGCTCGAGAAAAGGACACCAGGAAGTTTTGCTCAGGCGATACCTGCCCCGATTGGACCAGAGAAGAATTCGAATTACAGGAAAACATGTACCTGGCAGCCGATATCCTCTACATCGTCGGAGGGCTCACATTGGCGACCGGGATCACCCTATTTATCGTAGAGCCGAGAATGGGTGGTGAAAGCACCTCGGTGGCGGTTGCGCCGACAGTGACCCCTAACGGGGGAGCGCTGATGATCACCGGTAATTTTTAATTGACCTCGAAGTCCTGACGAATCGTCGAGAAATTGGACTCCAAGGTATAAACAAAGGAGTAAGCGAAAGATGAAACTGGTAGAGAGGATTGCAATTCTTGTGGTAGTCGCGAGTTTTTGTTGGGGATGTGCCGCATTTATCAAGCGGGGCGCCCGCACCGAACAGGTTCCCAAGGGGGCCAAAATAGGTGTGGTGGTGCTCTCGGAGGACTCGGACGAAGATCAGCGGAGATTGACCCTGGAGGACTATTTGACCGCCGCGCTGGTGGGCCGCGGGTACAAGCCCGTGGCGATGGACATTCGGATGCTGTGGGGCGATCGGATGATTGAAACGCTGCGCCCTCAAGGGGCCTATACCAACACCATCGAGAACCACGGATTCGAGTTCGTCAACGTCGAGGAAGAGGTGGAGGTCAACGTCACCGCTCCGGTAGCCCCACCGATGCCCACCGGCGGTCCGGCAGAAGCGGCAGTTACGAAATCGGACGAGCCGAGAAACGAGCTCACCGATGCCAAGGTTCGCTTTGACGCACTCCTCTCACTGGCCACCGACGTCAACAGCAAATGGAGCGTCGACTACCTGCTCTTTGTGCACCACTTCGACACCTATGGGTTCGGCGCGCACGTGGTCAAACTCGCCGACAAGACGGTGATCAACAGCCTGGTCATTTCGGCCAACAAAAAGGGGATGAAACGCTCCCTCGGCAACATCCTCGCCGGATCCGAACACCGGGGAAAAAAAGTGGGCAACAACCTAGAGGAGTTGCGCTTTGCCGAATACCTGGCATCAAAACTATAAATGGCAATCAAAGGGAGTGACCAAGATGGCAAAAGGCACTCGAATGAACGGCATCTTTCTCATCGTATTATTTTGTCTGCTCATTTTCAGCTGCAGCCTACTCAGCGACATCGAAGACATCACCTATAACGACGACTCCTCCGGAGATGCGGACGGGGACGGGGATGGGGATGCGGATGGGGATGCGGATGGGGATGTGGACTAATCTGTCCAATCCCTGTCGTTGCTCCATTTGACAATTCAAATTTTTGCCTCCTATTATCGCGGTGGAATTCTTGGGCGGATTAAGGGCTCGCGGAAAAATAAATGCCGATTTTTGAGAGTGGAGGCGCAATTCTAACAAAGAGCGAGAAGCCTGAATACCCGGGGTATTTGGGCGCCGAGCGATGCCGGGAGAATTGATGGATCCTCTC
>JANQET010000335.1 GCA_028278265.1 Myxococcota bacterium | reverse complement strand
TATCCCAACTGCCCCTTCATGGGTACCTAGAGTTTAGCGCTGACTGGTGTGAGTAAAAAGTAGTAGTGATTAATAATAATTAAGTGATTAACAATGGTTAGACCGCTTTTGGAAACTGCTGAAACAATCCCCTCCGATGAAGTCGCCTGGGCCGGCGCTGCAGCGAGCGGTGACCCCCATGCGAGAAGAAAACTGGTGGAGCACCTCCTCCCTCGAGTAAGGCGAACGTTGTCATATCTTTCGCAAAACAGCACAGAGACCGACGATTTGACCCAGATGGGCATGATTCAATTGCTGCGGACGATCCACCAATTCAGAGGAGAGTGTACCCTGGCCTACTGGGCTGACCGCGTGGCCGTTCGCACGGCGGCCAAGCATTTTGAAAAACGCAATCGTCGGGACCGCCTGTGGAGAAAATCGGGGTTTACCCACGTGACCCGTGATGGATCAGAAAGCCCCTCACAAGAAGAGCTGGCGGATCAACGGCGGTTACGCCGTCGCTTGGTCGAGATATTGGGACAGATGCCCGCACACAACAGCGTCGCCCTGGTCGCGTTCTACCTTCACGATTACAGCATCGCCGAAGTCGCCGATCTTGTCGGGTGCCCGGTCAACACGATTCGCGGGCGGTTGAGCCGCGGGCGTAAGGCCATCAAAAAAGCGCTCGAGGCGGATCCTTCTTTTGCAGAATGGATTCAAGGGAGGAAGTGATGAAAAGCCGATCCGACGCGTCCGATGCCGCGATCGATCGGGCGATTAAACGACTGATGGTTTCCGACAATGGTGAAGGTGCCCACGGGGGTCTCGATGACTTGAACAGGCGGCGATTGGTGAATCTTATCCTGTCTCGCGCCGATGACCCCTCGACGGCCGGCCTACCCCTCTTTGGCGAAAAGGGTCGCCGCCCGGCGTGGAAATACGCCGTTCTCGCCGCTTCGCTGGCAGTCGCCGTATTGACCATCTGGACAATTCGAAATGATGACACCAATCCCCTACCGACATCCCTACCGGTCACGCCCATGGTTCCCCCGCCGACTCCTTCAACGCCAACCGGCCGGCCGGCTCCCCAGATGGGAGCGATGGACTTGGCGCCTGGGATCCGTCTTCTGGCCGATCCCTCGGCCGGGTTCTCTGTGGTAGACGATAGTCCTTCGCAGCTGACAATCGACCTCAGCAGAGGGGGGATTTGGCTATCAGTGACCAGGGAAGAGACATCCCCCGCCGTGGTAGTCCAGACGCCAAAGGGGGGCGTGAGCGTCACCGGGACCGTGTTCGGTGTATTCGTGGAGGCCGATCGGGTCGACGTACAGTTGCTGCGCGGAACCGTGAGGGTGCTGGAAAATGACGGCCGGGTGCACCAAATGTCCGCCGGACATGCGCTCACCATGGGCTCGGTCGGCACGCGGCCAATCTCTCCCGAGCAACGACGGCAACAGTGGTTCGATCTGGTCGACCGGGGCCTCATCCGACCAATTGACCCCTCTTCTCCTCGACGACAGAAGGGTGCGACAAAGATCGATTCGTTTCCCCCCCGTCATCCGGCGGGCAATGAGCCGGGGAAAATGTCGATCGCGCAACATCAGCATCAAATTAGGATCATGAGGCAACGGCGCGACTGGGTCGGTGTAGCCCGAGCGTATGAGCAGCTGATCCGAGCCCATCGGCACACCGGCAATGCCAAAGTTGCAATGGTCGCCCTGGGCACTGTACAGTTGGAAAATCTAAATAACCCCCATTCGGCCTTGGCCTGGTATGAAAAATACTTGGCCACAGGTCGTCGAGCGTTGCGCCCTGAGGCGATGTTAGGCAAAGCCCGCGCCCTGCGAGCGATCGGTCTCAGATACCAGGAAGCCGCCGTGCTCGAGGAATTTATCCGTTCTTTTCCCGACTCCACAGAGATTGCAGGAGTTAAAATGCGACTCACCCACTTAGGACTCGTGCAAGAATAACATGCCGAGTGTTGACAGCAGCCCGAAGGAGCTGACCGCGCGCTTTGAAATTGATGTTTTTTGGAGCCCGTGTTCTTCACACCGCCCAGATTCAGACCCGCTCAACAAACGCCTTGAATTGGTCCATGTATCGCCGCGTCTCTTTCTTGAATTTGCCGGGCGCAAACAGAGCAAATAACCGCATGATGCCGGAGCATTTGAACTCGGTTTCGCAATGCCACTCGGTTTTATCGGGTCCCAACTCGGTGAACTTATTGTCGACCCTATTCCAGACCCCTTTGGCCTCATAGGTTCCTGAAAACTCATCGGGCAGTTTCCGCACCAAAATGGTCTCGATCATCTCCACTTCCCGTTTGCCCATTTGATAAACCAACTTGGATCTGGCGCCGGCTGCCCCTTTTTCGCCGCTTTGATGCTCAAAGCTGATCAATTCGGGCTGCCATTGTTTGAGATTGTCTGTATTGTCGAACAACTCGACCACCACATCGCGCGGTCGCTCGAGCTCCATATCGATAGCGTACTTCATCGAACGCTCCTTTTTTTTGCCCAATGAACGATGCGCCACACCACTGACGCAAGCGCCGGTTTCGGTCAGCAACCCGACCGCCACATCTCGTTTTGTTGTAACCCGATCCCTGGCGACGAGCCATGGGTGAGACGGTCTTGGTCGGGGTTGCAATAGAGCGCTGGGGGATGATATCGATCAACGAAATCCCGCCCGGTCCTTGCGGAGTGAACCGGGCCAGCCGAGCTGGAGAGCTAATATGGAAGCACAACAGATACATGAGATCATTTCCGGTTTTTCCAAAAGAGCACAAATCGCTTTTATGACATCATGCATCGAGCACCTCTATCCAATTCTGGAAATAGTCTGTGAGGAGGGTGAGGAAGAGATCATCAAGCAGATGGTGGAGCTGAATTGGCGGTACGTGGAAAGTGGCGTGATTGAAAAAGGAGCTGTTAAGCAAATCAGCACCAGTTTAGACGAGCTATTGGATGAAGACTCGTACACCCAGTTTCTCGAATATGCGGCAGCCGCGGAATTGGCCGTATTATCTTTGGAGGACGAGAGCAAAACAGTCCTCGTTTTAAACTAATAGGCGTTTGCAGGGGCGGAGCGAGCTCGGCGACGGCATTGCAGGCATAGGTTGGGTCGAGCGAGCGGTCCTGTAAACGACGTGTTGAGCTAAGCCGCAACCGGATCGTTGGTATGTGGAAATTGGGTTGATGCTTCGTGGATTGATGAAGTCTCTGTGGTAGAAAAGGGCTGGCATGGCTCGACATCCACGCTGCGAGGAATGGTCGGCCGTGTCATGTCCATGTTGTTGGACCGCCTTTCAGGGGTAGGAATCGGCAGGTAGACGGACTCGACCGGCTCCGTTGGGGACGACTCATTGAATAGGAGTGCTACGATCGCATTGGAAATCACGAGGTGTTCCCCCTCTTGGTTAGGCTTGCCGTGCGGACGCCGGGATCGACGTAGAAACGGGTCATTTTGCCGATACCGCAACAGGGACATGTAGCCGGGGTTTCGTTTTCTTTGAGGAGTTGCTCGAGGAGCGTGTCGGCGCTCATCTTGCCGGATTCGAGCGACGCCGCGGCTTTTGGATTTTCGGAATCGAGGAGCAGTCGCGCCCATTGGAGCTTGGTGTTCACATTGCCGGCAGCGAGGAGGCCGAAGTGGCGGATCTTGGTGTATCTCCCAGGGAGGACGTGCATGAGAAAACGGCGGATGAATTCGGTCGGGGCGAGCGTTTTGGTCTTGCTGTCTTTGGTGAAGAAGGTGACACCGCGGGTGTCCATGGCGATGAGTCGCTGATTGGAGATGGCGACGCGGTGGATGTAGCGACCGAGGTACTCGAAAACGGCTTCAGGTCCGCCGAAGGGCCGCTTGGAGTAGACGACCCAGTCCTTGCGGTAGAGCTTGTCTTTCAGGGCGGCGAAACGGTCGGGAGCCCCGAGCGCCGCACAGCCGCCGGCGAATTCGAGCTCTCCTCTTGCGTAGGCGCGAGACAGGGCATGGAGGCATTTGCCTCGGAAGAGCTTGGAGAGCACCCTGACCGGGAAGAGGAAGTCGGGCTTGGAGCTTATCCAGCGGTTGCCGTCCACATCGAGACCGCCGCCGGTGACGACGCAATGGACGTGGGGATGGAAGTCGAGTTCGCGAGTCCAAGTATGGAGCACGGCGGTGATGCCGAGGGTCGCGCCCAGGTGCTTCTCGTCGCGACCGAGCTCGAGAAGTGTCTCCGAGGCTGCGGCGAAGAGCATGTCGTAGACGACCTTGCGATTGCACAGGGCCACGGAGCGCAGATCGGCGGGGAGGGTGAAGACGAGATGGAAGTAGTTGGTGGGCAGAATGCGCTCCTTGCGACCGACTATCCATTTGGCTTGGCGTAGAGCCTGACACTTGGGGCAGTGGCGGTCCGAGCAGGAGTTGTACGACGGCACCTTGTGCCCGCAGTGGTCGCACTTATCCACATGGCCTCCCAGAATTTCTGTCCGGCAGGTCTCGATGTTGGCCATCACCCGAAGCTGCTCGGGGGTGAGGGCATGGGTCCGCCGATACGCCTCCCCGTGGACACGGAAGATCTCCGCGACCTCCAGCGAGGACCTATCGGCGGACCGCCCCTCACAGGCGCCGCCTGGGCACGCCACCTGCTATCCCAGCGGCGCGCCTTCTTTCGTCCCGAGCAAATCCAGCGGACTCTTCACACGTCCGATGTGCGCCCGGCTTACCTTCAAATACCGCTCGGTCGTGCGAATCGAGCCGTGTCCCAGTAGCACCTGGATTGTCCGGATGTCCGTGCCGGTCTCGAGCAGGTGGGTTGCAAAAGAATGCCGGTAATGCTGATATCGGCATTAGCGCCATTATGCCGACTCCCGGATTATGCTGACTTTGAGTCCAGTGCGTCAGTTGGTCTCTGGGTTTGCCGA
>JANQET010000233.1 GCA_028278265.1 Myxococcota bacterium | reverse complement strand
TTCTCCAGGCTAAAGGCCAGCGAACCATATCCCACGACACCGCCTGCGCGGTCGCCAGCGGTATCGCCACTGTTCTTGTAGGCCAACAGGCTCACTTTTCGCTTCGGCGTAGCGTAATTTTCGAACAACCGGACAAAGGTCAGCATCGGTAGATAGCCACACATCCCGACCTTGGAGGGAGCGACTCTCTTCCACTCATCGATTTGCCAATTCTGCAGCAGTGAGAGGGTGTGTCGATCTTGTTTTTGAGCATCGGCATAGGCGAGAAAATGGGACAGATCCGAGCTCATCACGAACAGCACATCGGCCCGGTTGCCCAACTGTTGGTGCAATGCTTGGCCAATGCGTCCGACCATCGCCTCGTCGTGAACGGCGACGATGATGGGCACGATCGAGGCCCGGGGCAAGGCGACCTGGATGAAGGGGAGCTGAACCTCCAACGAATGTTCCCCGTGGAACACCTTTTCGTTGGCTTCGAACAGATCCCCGTGCTCGGTGAGCAGGCGTCGGATCAATCGCTGATCGATTTTCAACGAGCCCAGCGGCGTATCATAGGCCGGTCGATCCACCACCGCTGCTTTGAGTGCCGCCCGTCGGTGGCAGAGGGCGAGAACCACGACCGTGCGATAGTCGCGCCCTTGAACAGCCCGATAGGCTTCTCCGGCTACTGGCCCGGAGTACCGGTATCCCGCATGAGGGGCCATGATTCCGACGATGTCCCGATCGGATTCGGCGTCGGCTGTGCCCGCTGCGGCGAGAAAGCCCTTAACTTCGGTGGCCAGTGTCTGAGCGTTCGACGTGTAAAAGCCACCGGCGACCTGGGGGGTGAATGCGTTTTTGATCCGATGTGTCGGAAGTTTCTTCGACTCGGGGGCCGCGACCGCTTGGGTCGGCGAGGGCACAGCACTCCTGGCGTCGGTCACTTCGATCGGGGTCGGTTTGGATTCACTGCAGGCGACCACGGAGATGCCGATAAGACAGAGTATGATACGTCCCATCAATCCTCCTCCTGTCCGGTGCCCAAAGGGCGCACCGTCTAGAATTGCCATTGGTGGCTCAACTGCTGTTTCAGCCCCTCCAGCATGCGCTCGGTGTACGGTTCAATTTTACCGCGGGGCTCGTCCGGGTCCATCTGACCCTCTGCGAGAAGAACTTCGGTCACCCCGACGCAGTTGCGGGCCAGGGCCTGCTGGTTGTAGCCCCCCTCCAGCACGGCGACGACACGGCCCTCACAGAGATCATCGGCCAGCTGACACAACCGACGGGCAGCCTGTCCATACCCCCAATCGGTCACCGCCATATCCCCCAGCGGATCGTCCTCATGAGCGTCGAACCCCGCTGAAATTAACAGGATATCCGGCGAAAACTGCCGAATCACGGGAACGAAAACATCGTCGAACACGGCGAGAAAATCCGCATCCCCCAGGCCACTGGCCATCGGTGCATGAACCGTGTAGCCCCGGCCCTCTCCCCGGCCGGTTTCCTCCGGGCCGCCGCTGCCGGGATAAAACGGATACCGATGCACCGACAAGAACAGCACATCGTCCCGGTCGTAGAACGAGTGGCTCGTGCCATTGCCGTGGTGCACATCCCAGTCGACGATGGCAACTTTCTTCGCCCCTTGTGCCAGCGCTGCCTCTGCTCCCAGCGCGACATTGTTCAGCAAGCAAAACCCCATCGCCCGATTGGCCTCGGCGTGGTGTCCGGGAGGGCGAACCAGGGCAAAGCCCCGCTGAACGGCCGTGCCGGGATCAACCGCATCGCTGACCAGGTCGATCGTACCACCGGCCGCGGCAAGTGCGGCTTCAAAGGAACGCGGTGCATAAAAGGTATCCATGTCGAGTTGACCGGACTCCCCGGGGAGCGAATCCCGCAGGTGGTCAATGTACTCGGCACGATGAATCCGCACCAGCTCCTCATCCGTTGCCGGTCGGGGGCGCCTCATTTCGACCCGCTGGGGCAGTTTTGCGGCCACCATGGCCCGGTGGATCGCCTCCAGCCGCTCCGGACACTCGGGATGGGGACGAAACGGATCCCGATGTTCCAAAAAGAGCTCATCGTACAGCACGGCTACCGTCATGATGCTTCTTCCTTCCTCGAGGGCCACTTCGGTGCCAACCGGGACCCATTCCCTGGCGATTTCGAAATCACACCTAAATTCCGCGTTATTGTCAACGCGTATCCGCTGTTGCAGGCGGATAGACGGTGGGTCCAATTTTTCAAAATTGCCAGTAAAGGTTGCATTTGTTACCGTGTCGACCTATGTCGACGGTTGAAATTATTGAGTCAATCGCCGCAGTTGCGGGAGGTTACATGAGCGAATTGAATACATCAGAAGAAACAACCGGGCACCAAAAGACGGCTGAAAAACACAACAAACGAGGTGGAGCGGTCGAAGTGCTGCGTCGGATCCTCGAGGATGACGGATCCCACCTGACCGATAACCAGGAAAAGTACGTTGAAATCCTCTGGGCCGCCAATCCCCAGATCTACGATATTCTCAAGGGAGCCTCCGGACTGGAGGAGGCCCGCGAACAGCTCTACTCTTACCTCGAGTACACCGAACGGTCCATTTTTCCTAGGGATTCCGGTGTACACGTGTTGCTCAAGGCGACCATCCGGGAGTGCATTCGGGTGATGTATCAAATCATCGCGCCGAGCAACGAAGAGACGGTGGAATTCAGCGCGCTCGAAAATCTCTGGCGCCTGGCCCGCGGCGAGACGGCGTACCTTCCCGAACCGGTGTCCAACGGCTTCGTGCTCGAATTCATCTACCTTTTTCGCGGCATCGCCGGGATGTCCAACATCTACGAGGAGCGGGCCGACGTGCTGGGGGAGATCCCCGAGTTCATGATGCTCGAAGGGCGGGAAGCGGCGCACCGTCGGATGGAAATATTGGACGTGATGGCCGGCGCAATGGATCGCTACCTGGATCGGTATCCCACCGGATTGGAAAAGAGAATTGTCGAACGGCGCAATCAGAACCGGGAGCGCATCCTGGACTTTTTCCACGCCAGCGCCGCGGCCTGGAATGACTACGAATGGCACCTGGCCAATGTGGTCAAAACGCCTGACCTGCTCAAGGAGGTGCTCGACCTCAACGACGAGGAGATCGAAGCCATTCGGATGTCGGCGGAGAACGGTATTCCCTTCGGCATCACCCCCTACTACCTGAGCCTGATGGAACAGGATCGGCACCTGGGATACGACGCCGCGATACGCGCCCAGGTGATCCCCTCCAAACGGTATGTGGATACCCTCATCGAACATCGCAACGACCGCAAGGAGACCTTCGATTTCATGGGGGAGCAGGACACCTCACCGGTGGACTTGATCACCCGGCGCTACCCCCGCATCGCCATCCTCAAACCCTACAACACCTGCTCCCAGATCTGCGTCTACTGCCAGCGCAATTGGGAGATCGACGATTGCATGACCCTCACCGCGATGGCCCCTGAAACACAGCTCTCCCGGGCGATCAGTTGGCTCAAGCAGCACCCTGCGGTGAACGAGGTGCTGATCACCGGCGGCGATCCGATGGTGATGCCCACGGCAACCCTCAAGAGCCTGCTCGATCGGGTGTCGGCGCTGGTCCAGGTTCGGCGAATCCGCATCGGTACGCGAACCCCGGTGGTGCTGCCCCAACGCTGGACCGACGGGCTGGCCGACATGATCGCCAGTTACCAGGAGCCCGGTGAACGGGAAATCTCAATTG
This sequence comes from Myxococcota bacterium, assembly GCA_028278265.1. GTDB lineage: Bacteria > Myxococcota_A > Polyangia > JAAYKL01 > JAAYKL01 > JANQET01. The sequence continues at coordinate 7,339 of JANQET010000233.1, read as the reverse complement.
TCACCCACTTCGAACATCCCTCAGAGGTGACCCCCGAAGCGATGGAGGCGGTGCGACGAATCCGCGTGCGGGGCATCAGCGTCTACAATCAACAGGTGTTCAACGTGTGGAACTCGCGGCGCTTCGAATCGGCCAAGCTGCGCATCGCCCTGCGCTCGATCGGCGTCGATCCCTACTACTCCTTTAACATGAAGGGCAAAGAGGAGACGGTGGAGTACATCACACCGATCGCCCGCTTGCTCCAAGAGGGCAAGGAGGAGGCTCGTCTGCTACCCGGTCTCGATCGAACGGACGAACCGGTGTTCAACGTACCGAGACTGGGCAAGAACCACCTGCGCCTGTGGCAGGACCACCGATTGCTGAGCATTCGTCCGGACGGACGGCGGGTGTACAGCTTTCATCCCTGGGAGAAGAACATCTCCCTTGTCCCGCCGTACATTTACGTCGATGTAAGCATCTTCAACTACCTGCAGCACCTGGCCTCACGGGGCGAGGATCTACGAGAGTACCGCACCATCTGGTATTATTTTTAGTTCAGTCCTCATCGATTCTCTCAGCTCGTCTCCCTTCATACCCCATCCCGGTCAGCTCCTGATCAAACGGCAACGGCTCGTCTCCAGCGAGGCATTTTGTGATTGTTTTTTCTACCAATTACGCTATCTCTAGAGTCACGATAAAAAGGAGGAACAGATGCGGACTATTCATCTATGGGTCATTGTTGCGTGGTTTGCCTGCAGCTGGGGTGCCGCCGGCTGTGGTGATGACGACTCGGACACAGATGCCGGGGGCGACGCGGACACCGACACGGACACTGACGCGGACACCGATACCGACGCGGACACGGACAGCGATGCGGATACAGACACGGACTCGGACACCGACACAGACGCCGACACGGATACTGACACAGATGCCGACACGGACACCGACTCGGACGCCGACGCGGATACTGACACAGATGCCGATACGGACACTGACACCGATACCGACTCGGATACCGATACCGATGCAGATACCGATACCGATGCAGATACCGACACGGATACTGATTCGGATACTGACACCGATACGGACGCGGACACGGATACCGATACGGACACGGATACCGATCTACCGGGACCGGTCGAAGACGTGGAGACCGCGATTGAACGCATCATCGGTGAGCTGCCCACCACCGGCAACGGCGCCTGGATCGGCTACGTGATGGCCGCCCCCCTCGGTGGCAGCGATGTCATCGAGCCGATGAGGGGAACGTCGGCCTATGTCCCGGACGGGACCTATTGGTTCGCTTTTCTCGATGAAGATCCCTTTGCCGGATTTGCCCACGATATTCGTTATGTCTTCATCGATATGGACACGGGGGTGTTGACGGCCGAGCTTCAGGGCTGGTGGCCCAAGCTCAATGGAGTCGGTGTGTCCGGTGGGGATGTGGACCTGATCAAGATGTACAGTCCGGCGACCGGCAAGAATCCGCCGGCCCCCTCCCCTCGTGCCGGTGGTAAGGCAGGACCGTCAGCCGACTACGGGGACGCCCCCGACGACAGCGAAGCCTATGCCGCTGGTTCCGTACCGGGGCAATTCCCCACCCTGTTCGACACCACTCACTCGGTGGGCAACCGTCCGGGCGGGCACGCGCTTTCGACCACCAGCGAGCGAATCGGCGCCACGATCTCCGCAGAGGCCGGGGCCGATGACCCGAGCGATCCCGATGGGACTCCCAATCTGGTCAACGCGGATTTGGATGACGGGATTTACCTGCTGCTCTATCCGGACTACACGCACAACACGATGAGCATCCGGTTCATCACGCCGATCACCGTGGCCTCGACCGGTGAACGCTACCTCAACATCCTGATGGACCACAACCGGGACGGCAGCTGGGCGACCCATGCGGCCGGTGCCGAATGGTTGGTGCAGAACATGGCGGTCAACGTCACCCCCGGACAGACACACCTGGTCTGGACCGAATGGATGGCCCTGCCCCTGGACGCGGAAAACCAATTCGGCTTCGAATCCTGGGTGCGCGCCGCGGTGAGCGGGACGACGATTGACTCGGGACCGTTCGGCGCGGCGGGTTGGGACGGCTCCGGGGAGCTGGCCTCCGGCGAAATCGAGGACCACTACTTCACCTTCATCCCCTGGACATCACCGGCCAAAAACGGGGTCAAACTATCGCGCGCCCCGGTGGGCCCGGCCGAGCCTGCCCAGGGAGAGGCACCGGACATCGACATCCCCTGTGATGAAGAGACGGTCTGCGAAACCGACGGACACAAGGTGCCCCAGAACTGCACCGCCCTGGTGATCAATTTCGGCGACAACCCGGACGCCGATTGGTTGGAGAAATCCACCAAAAAATACGCCGACATCTTCGAGAAGAGCCTGGGAGCGGAGAATGTCACCCATCTCAACGAACCCACCCTGCAACAGGCCAAAAATCAAATCGAGCTGTTCCTGGACGCCATCCACTGTGGTGACCGGGCCTACATCATCCTCAACGGGCACGGCTCACCGGGCAGCGGCAATATCGCGGTCACCAACGGCGATACGGACCTGACGCCCAAGGATTTGTTCGACGAAGTGTTCTGGGAGCACGACCACTGTCCCAACCCGGCCAACTACTACATGGGCGAATGTCACGAAGTGGGCTACTGCGACCTCAATTTCATCATCACCTCGTGCTTCTCTGGATACTTCTTGGACGGGGACAGCTCGCTCAAGGATTTGGAGGGGGTCAATGTGCTCACCTCTGCCGACACGGCCAAGCCCGGTTGGGGCAACCCCTCGGGAGCGGCGATTGGGCCGGACATCAGCAACGCCTTTTTCGACGCCTTGAAAACCCTCAGCAATCCCTCGATGAAAGAGGCGATGGACCACGCGGTTACCAATTACGACGGGGCCAAGATACCCAAGTATGCCAGCAATCCCCAGTCCCAGGACAAGGCCGATTGCGAGTGTATTTGCAGTTGCGGCGGGGTGAGCATGATGGATCCGACCTCGGATCTCATCAACTGGATGGACGACGCCACCCCCAGCACCTACGCCCCGTTCCTGGACATCAACTCATACGCCATGTGCCCCGCAACAAATCCCGATGAGTACTTCGTCTGGATCGGCACCAACGCGCCTCCGCCGACCACGGGGTACGAAGGAGAGGCCATCTTTTACGCCGGTTTCGACGCCAACCCGGCGTGGACCAACTGCGATCTCGCCGACTACCCCTGCTTTGGCGCGGACACCCTATTAGAAATGCACTGGGCCGATGGCCAGTGGAACGTTCAACTCGGTCAACGGCCCCCCGAAGGATGGACCTGGACGTCCGCTCCCGACGGCACGATCATCGTCCGCTACGACCACGGCCTGCGCCTGGAGTTTCCGGGTATTCCGGTGGGTTTCTCCGAGGGACCGTCAGCGCCGATACCGTTCCACGCCACCTCGGTGGACTACACCGTCTACCCACCCCCTGGGGACGACACCCTCTGGGGCAACTATCCCGGACCATAGCTTGACCGCCCCCCGGGGAAGGGAACCGGAGGGAGCTAATCCCACCGGTTGTAGACCACGTTGATGTGATCGACCATGTCTCGCATGACGAAGAAGTAGCCGATGTTGGTTTCGAGATAGGCCACCTCTGAATACCCCTTGTCCGGCGATACTCGTGACGACGAATAGTGCGAGAAGGTAATCACGCTCACGTCGAAGGCGCCTGCGATCTCCGCAGCTTTCCTGACCACGGCCTCTGCATAAGATGCACTCCACCCGTTATAGTGGTTGGGATGATCGGGCATCGAATCCTCGTGCAGCGTGATGGTGTTGGTATCCTTGCCATCCGAGATGGCCATTCTGCATTGGTATTGGCTGTCGCTGCTGTCATCAAATCCGGCAGTCTGGGATCGCTCTTTGACGCGATCGATTTCGGCTCTGCACTCTTGGTTGGAGGGATGTCCTTCGCCGGATACCGCGATAATCTGCCCATCTTCGTCGAGCAGCCGCCATCGAAACTCCTGTTTTGCATCTCGATAGATTTGATACATCGTTCTGTCCATTTCGCGTTAGGGGTTAAAAAGGTCAAAACAGTATTCTGCAAAATCAATTCTGTATATATCGCCCCTTTCGACCGGGGACACGCAAAAAAACAGATCCCCTGTCCGGGTCGCGCGTATTGATTTTTTGCGCCGCGCGAAAAATATGGCAGACCTGAGATACTGAGGAGGTGTGTGATGAACCGATCCCCGTCGATTGGAAAATGGGTTGTTGTTGTTTTGTTTGCTGCTGCGGCGTGTGTCCCCTCGACCCCCGGTCCCAAGCGGGTGGCCGCCCCGTCCGGGGAAACCCCTGATGAGGCGGTGGGGGAGAAGCGCGTTCAACCGCCCCTGCCCCCGGCGCCGGCGCCCGAACCGTCACCGCGACTGGCCAGCGAGGATGCCGACCGCTTTTTGCGCGATCCGATTGCCAACCATTTCGAAGGCCGCCAGCACCGGCGCATCTACATTCAAGTGGACAAGCCGCTCTACCGCCCCGGGGAGACGATCTGGATCAAGTCCTGGCACCTCAAGAGCCGAGACCTGGGGCAACCCTCCGAGCAATCCAATATCACCTACCAATTGATCAATCCCAAAGGCGCGGCGATCCTCTCCAAGCACGTCGAGGAACGGGGTGGCCGCGGGACCAATGATTTCGTCATTCCCCCCGGGGTACCCGGTGGGGAGTATCTCATTCGCGTGCAAACCCCGGACGGACAGTTCACCGACCGCCCGGTGATCGTCAGCGCCTACGAGGCGCCGCGGATCAAGAAGAAGCTGGAGTTCATGCGCAAGGCCTACGGCACCGGCGACACGGTGCAGGCGACGATCGAAATCAAACGGCCCACCGGTGAGCCGTTGGCCAATCATCCGGTGACCGGCGCAGTGCGGCTCGACGGCCAGATGCTGCCCCAAGTCAAGGTGACCACCAACGCCCACGGCGGCGCGATAATTGGTTTTAAACTGCCGCAAAAAATCGACATCGGCGACGGCCTGCTCACCGCATTGATCAAGGACGGCGGGGTGACCGAGTCGATCTCCAAGCGCATCCCTATCGTGCTCAACAAGCTGCGCTTCGCTCTGTTCCCCGAGGGGGGACAGCTGGTCACCGGGCTCCCTTCCCGGGTCTATTTCGAAGCCAAGAACACCATCGGCAAGCCCGCCGACGTGGAGGGTCGCGTGCTCGACGACCACAACAATCTGGTCGCCACCTTCAAGAGCTACCACGAAGGCACCGGCCGATTCACCTTCCGACCGGCTTCGGGCAAAACCTACCGCGCCGAGATCACCAAGCCCGCGGGCATTGCCGAATCGTTCGACCTGCCCCTGGCCCACGAGACCGGTTGCACCCTGATGAGCTACGATGATTTCGACAGCCAACTGGCACCGATTCGCGCGGCGGTCCACTGCTCGACCCCCCGGCGGGTGACGGTACTCGCGGTGTTGCGCGACAATCTGTTCGACCTGGCAACGGTCGACGTCGCCCCGAGCAAACCCGCGGTGGTCTACCTGTCATCTGAGGATCCGGCGCTGGCCCGGGCCCAGGGAATCGTCCGACTGACCGTATTCGACGACCAGCGCCGGCCCATCGCCGAGCGCCTGGTTTACCGCAACCGGCGCAACAGCCTGCAAATCGAGGTCGCGCCCAACAAACCGGCATACACCCCGCGGGACCAGGTGGCCCTGACGGTAACCACTCGTGACACTTCAGGCACCCCGGTGCCGGCCGAGGTGTGCCTTTCCGTAGTGGACGACACCGTGATCAGCTACGCCGACGACAAGACCGGCCACATGCTCAGCCGGCTCTACCTGGAATCGGAGATCCCCGACAAAATCGAGGAGCCCAATGTCTACTTCGATTTGACCGAGAAGAAATCGGCCACCGCGATGGACATGCTGATGGGCACCAAGGGGTGGCGGCGCTTCGAATGGCGTCCCATCCTCGAGGCCGCTGCCCAACAGACCATCGCTGTCGATCAGATCGCCACTGGTGCCGTTCTTCCCTCAGAGCCGCCCCAACCGAGCGAGGTGCCCCCACCCCGACCCGAGCCCAAACCCCTCGTCCCGGCGCCGGAACCACCGGCTGAAAAAGACCGGATGGACATGGCCGAAGAGGAGGCGATGGCCCAACCGGTGATGGCCGAACCGGTGATGGCCGAGGTCATCGCCGCGGATGAGGATATCGCCGTCGGTGGAAAAGCCGCCCGCAGAGCCAAGAAAAAAATGGCCGCCCCGCGGGGCAGGCCGTTCTTTGGGCCGCAATTCGCACCGGTGCGGGTCTTTCCGGTACCTGACTATGCCGGGGCCTTCGAGGGACAACGTACCGATTTCAGGGACACGGTGTTCTGGGCCCCCAAGCTGCTCACCGGCAAGGATGGAACAGCGGTCACCACGTTTTACCTCTCCGACGCGATCACCTCGTTTCGGGTCGTCTCCGAAGGGGTGGCCAGGGGTGCGGCCGGGCGCCAGGAGAAAGTGTTCAAGTCCAATCTACCCTTCTCGATGAACGTGAAGTTGCCGACCGAGGTGAGTACCGAGGATCAACTCCGGTTGCCCCTGACCCTGACCAACGAAACCGATAGAGCACTGGCCGTCCAATTGTCCGCCGACTTCGGCCAACTGCTCACCCCTGCGGCAGGTGCCCCCACCGGGGCCATCACCCTCTCTCCGCAGGAGCGCAAAAGCCTCTTTTTCGAGGTGATTGCCGACCGAGGCAAGGGCACCACCGAGGTTTCCTTCGAGGCGCAGGCCAGCGGATTGGTCGACTCGTTCCGCCGAACGCTCAACGTGTCCTCCCGCGGATTCCCCTTTGAGCAGAGCTTCTCGGGACAGGTGAAAACCCGCACCGCTCACCAGTTGAATCTGGGAGATGCCCTGCCCGGCTCGACCGTGGTCAACATCAAGGCCTACGCCAGTCCGGTGGCCAGCCTGCTCAGCGGTCTGGACGGCATGCTGCGAGAACCGTGCGGCTGTTTCGAACAGGCCAGCTCGTCCAACTACCCCAACGTGATGGTCATCGGCTATCTGGCCGACAATCAAATCGCAGCGCCGGCGATTTTCGATCGGTCCACCGCCCTGCTCAAATCGGGCTATCGCAAGCTGACCGGGTACGAGAGTCCCAAGAAGGGGTACGAGTGGTTCGGCGGCGACCCAGGGCACGAGGCGCTGACCGCCTACGGCCTGCTCGAGTTCGTCGATATGAAAAAGGTTCACGGCGCGGTGAGCCAGCCGATGATCGATCGCACCGCCGCCTGGCTGAAGAGTCGTCGCGACAAGAAGGGGGGCTTTTTGCGCAACGACCGGGCCCTCGATTCATTCGG
>JANQET010000218.1 GCA_028278265.1 Myxococcota bacterium | reverse complement strand
CCGGCAAGGTTTCCCCTCTCAGTGGATGGCCCGGTTTCGTGATAATCACTTCATCCGGTTTGTTGTTGATTATATGAGCTTTATGTTGCGTTGAAGCATGAGTCCACGGTTCTTGATGCTGTCCTCGAAAATGCAGACAAAAATTTACTCGATCGCACAGCTGCTCCTGTTCCCTGGCCTGTACGCTTGGCCGGGGACAAAGGGTATCGTGCAGATTGGATAGATGACTACCTGATGGACCTTAAGGTTCTGCCTGTGATTCCGTCGAAAAGTAACGAGGACCGCGATTCCCGTCCGGTTCCGTTCGACCGTGAGTTTTATCGGAAACGCAATATTGTCGAGCGTATCATTGGGTGGATCAAAGAAAATCGACGCGTCTTCTCTCGTTTTGAAAAGACAGCCAAAAACTTTGGCGGCATGATAAAAATGTCATTCATTCGATGCTATTTGAAGCGTTTTTGATTCCGCAAGGTATCGAACAGGAGGAAGATTATGGCTCAATCCTTGTCCAAGGTATTGCTACACGTGGTATTCAGCACAAAGAATCGAGAGAAAACCATTCCGAATCATCTTCAGGCGAAACTACACACGTACCTTGCTGGGATCTTCCAGGCGAAAGGCGCACAAGCGTATCGGGTTGGGGGTACCGAGGATCACGTTCATATCGCTTGTACATTACCGCGCGCCATCACGCAGGCAAAGCTATTGGAGGAAACAAAGAAGGCGTCATCTATCTGGATGAAACAACAGTAGGGCGGGCCGCGGCACTTTTCCTGGCAGGCCGGCTATGGAATATTCTCTTTGGGCCAATCTCAATTGCCGACGTTAATCCAATATATTGACAATCAGGAAAAGCATCATCGAACGAAAAGCTTCAAAGAAGAACTACTGGAGCTACTTGAAAAATATGATGTGGATTACGACGAAAAGTACTTGTAGGACTAGCGGGATGGAACGCCCTTTTAGGGCTTTGCTTTCTATTTGTTCATCTGAAACCCAGCGCGTTGCGCTGGGCTGATATGGAGTTGCCCCTTCGGGGTGCCAGAGAACCACAATTCCCTTTTGAGACAAAGCCTAGTCCTAGTCTTTGGTACGAAATGTTCCGCTGAACTGCTCTTCGTAGGAGTCCTTGCCGTTCTCAGTGTCTTTGTAGGACGAGCGGAGCGTCCAGCTGTGCTCGCCGGCGGGGAGCTTGGGCTGGTGGTAGCGCCAGGAGACCCGGTGGGTGCACTGGCGGGGTTTTCGGGTCTCCACGTTGAACCAGCGGGTGCCCAGTCGCGTGCAATCCTTGGCCCGGGGGAGTTTGACCGGCGGCTTGACCTTGCCCTTGTGGTCGGCAACGGTCTTGCCGTCGATCTCCAACGAAATCACCACTTGAGCCGCCCAGTTCTGCGCTCCGGCCAGGGTTTCGTCCATCCAATCGAAGTGGAACTCGTAGCCGGTGCGGGATGGATAGACCACGTTCTTTTTGGCGTTGGTCGTGCGGATGGTCACGGTGGCGGATTTCAACTGGTCGATTGTCACCTTGGCCTTGCGGGGCAGCGAGGATGCACCGGGCAGGTTCTTGTTGTTGACTACTTTAGTGAGCGCGGCGACCGCCCGATTGATCTGTCCATCGTTGTTCAGCCGCACAAAATAGGCGATTGCCCAGTCGAACGGTTGTCCGTAGTTGCGGTAGGCGGGCAGGTGCGCCACGTTGAGCCGGTGAAACTCGAACAAGTTCTGTTTGGCCAGTGCACCTTGGGCATGCTGCTTGAGGATGTTGTACGAGTTGAGCCTCAGATTGTCGTTGTTGCTGTTGAGGTTCTTGATCATCTCGGCCCGGACATCGTCAATATAATATTTGCCCAGCAGCTCTCTCGCCGCGTGCTCGGTGTTGGAGATCCACCCTTTGCTCAGAGTCGATTCGGCCAGCTGACGAATGTTGTCCTTATTGCGGTAGCTGCTGTTGAGGCTCAATACCTTGTCGAACCGCTTCAGCGCCCAGATGGTGTGTCCCCCGTCGGCCATCAGTGTGGCGGCCTCGTACAACAGGGCGGCATCGCGGGGAAATGCCTTTGACAATTGTGACGCTGCACTGCCCGCCCCCTCACGGTCACCCGAGTTGAGCGCCGATTTGAGCCGGTTTACGTGGAGTTTCTTGAGATCCCGCTCCATGTGCTCCAGGTAGGGACGGGCCTTGATGTGTTTGCTTAGTTTGGCAATCGCCTGCTTGTGGTCGCCGCCGGCGACCAGACCGTCAATCTCCTTGCGAACCGTTTTTTCGATCAGCGCGTTGACCTGCCGATCCCCCAGGTTCCGTTTATGCAGCTGGTCCAGTCGCTCCAAAGCCGTCCGCACTCGTCCCTGGTCCACCAACTTGTCGATTTCGGCCAGCTCGCCGCTGGCTCGGCTTTTTGTTTTGCGGGGTTCCTGCGACGGGGAGGGATCGATCTTGCCCCCTGTCGGAGCCGCCGCCCCGCCCGGACGTGACCCGGTCCCCTCTTGTGCCGGCGCTGGATCGGCCGGTTCTTTCGCTGCCTCGTCGGGAATCTCCCCTTGAGTCAACTTCACCGGGGCAGGGGAATTTGTGTCGATCGGGGTCAAGGAAAGATCCGGGACCGGCGCCTCGCTCGGTGGAGCATTTCGTTCCGCTGCGCCGCCACCGAGGATCACCCAACCGATGACGCCGGCGGCCACGATTCCTCCGCCGAGACCCAGCCAGAGTTTAAGCCTGCTCGGTTGGGGAGACGGGGTAGAAGGGACAGTGGGTTTAATCGTTTCCGCTTCGAAATAGGTGGGCGCGTCCACATCGATCGGCCCATCTTCATCCACTGTCGCTACCAGCGCATCGGCAACGTTTCGACCGAATTCGACCACGTTGGGAAACCGTCCCTCCGGGGTGCGGGAGAGGGCCCGATCCATCAGCTCTTGCAGTTTGTGCGGCAGCTTGAGTTGCGGGGCCGCCTCGGCCAGGCTCAACGGTTCGTGCACCAGGCGGTTGACCAACGACGCTTGGGGGGTGTCCGCGACAAAGGGCAGCTCTCCGGTGAGCATGCGAAACAATACCAAGGCTAGGGAGTAGGTATCGCTCCGACCGTCCAGCTTTTCGCCGGACACCTGCTCGGGGCTCATGTACTCCGGGGTGCCGATGATGTGCCCGGTCTTGGTCACGGTCTGGCCCTCGTTGGCCATCATCGCCTTGGCAATGCCGAAGTCGACGATTTTGACCTGGTCGGTGCCGTCCCGATTGCGGCTTACCATAATGTTGTCCGGTTTGAGATCCCGGTGGACGATGTTCAAATCGTGGGCTGCCTGCAGGGCCTCACAACATTGGGCAAATATCCGCGCGGTCCGCGCCACGGGCAGGGGGCCGGTTTGGTGCAGCAACGCGGTGAGCGATTCCCCTTCGACGTACTCCATCACCAAGAACACCATTCCGTCCGCGGTCTCGCCGAAATCGGTCACGCTGCACACGTTGGGATGCTTGATCCGGGCGGCGTTTCGCGCCTCGCGATTGAAGCGGGCAATGGCGGCCACATCCTCGGCCATCGCATGGGAGATGATCTTGATCGCCACCTTGAGCCCCATCTTCACGTGTTCCCCCAGATAAACCGCCCCCATGCCCCCTTCACCGAGTTTCTTGAGCACGCGATAACGCTCGGCGATAAGGCTGCCGACCAGATCCGGCGCTTCGGCGCTCGAGCGAAGGGTAGTGCCGTCATCCGGGCAGAAAGTACTCTCGTCCGGCCATTCTTTTTCGCAAACTGGGCATATTTTCATACTGTTAAGAGTAGCGTATTTTCTGGTGTGACCACAAGTGCAGGCCGTTTTACTCGGCGACTTCAGATGATGTATAATTTGATAATGAACCGGTTTTTTGTCAATCACTGGTGGTTGGGTTGTCTTGTATTGGTGGTCCTCTCCGCCTGCGGCCAGCCGGACAAGCCCGCGCCCCCGCCGGCGATCGGACAGCAGGACTCGTCGTCGAACCGATTTGAACATCAGTTCTATCCGACGGCCGCGGCTGCTCTAACGAGTATCCTTGCCCAGTCCACTCCTCGTGTAATCGGGTTCGGCGAGTTTCACCAACTGGACCATACCCAAAAAACGGTGTCCTCGCTCAAGCGGTTTGCCGATCAATTGCTGCCGGTGATCGCCGGGGGAACCTCGGATCTGATTTTGGAAACATGGGTCAGCGAGGGGAAGTGCGGTGAGACCGAGGTCCAGGTCGTCGCGGACGTGGAAGAGGTCTCCCAGCGCCCAGCGACCACAGAAGACGAAACCATCGGTCTGCTCAAACGGGCCAAGCGCTTGAACGTCACCCCCCATATCCTGGAGCTCAAGTGCGCCGATTACGAGAAGGTCAAGGGGGACGGGGGGGTCGACTACCTCGCCATGCTCGAGTTGATCAAGTCCCAGTTGGAACAAAAGGGTCGGGCCGTGCTCAAACGAAGAGCCGCGCCGGGGGATCGACAGAAGATGATCGCCATCTACGGTGGTGCGATTCACAACGATGCCGCACCGGCCCCGGAGTGGGCCTCTGTATCGTTCGGTCCGGGACTCGGTGAGACGACCGGCCGCCGCTATCTGGAGATCGATCTCTACGTACCGGAGTTCATTGAAAACAGTGCCATCGCCAAGGCCGAACCCTGGTTTCCCCTGTTCGAGCGCCTGGTTTCCACGACAAAGGTGCTGTTGATCAAGCGAGGACCGAACGCCTACATCATCGTCTATAAAAAAGGGGTTTCGACGGTGACGAGCGCTCAGCCGGTGAACTCGAATTCCCACCAATCGGAATAGACGCTGACGTCAGCGGCGTAGATTGTTCGGACGCGCCAGCGGCCCGGCTGGGAACCGCCGAATTCGTGATCATAGCTGGTGTCGGTGGTGGAAAACGGAGTGCCCGAGACGGGGATGGTCCAATCGTCACACCCGGCGCCGGAGCAGATTTCCATATCGACCTCATAGCGCACGGCGCCGCTGACCGCTGTCCACTCGAGGGTGATCAAGCGGGGAAAGTGAGAGAACACAGAGCCGTCCGGCGGGGCGAGGTGGGTCGGTGGTGTGGGGCCGGTGTCCGAATCGGTGTCCGTGTCCGTGTCTGAATCGGCGTCGGTGTCCGTGTCGGCATCGGTATCGGTATCTGCATCTGTGTCGGTATCCACGTCGGAATCGGTATCTGTATCCGTGTCCGTATCCGAGTCGGCGTCTGTGTCCGAGTCGGCATCGGCGTCCGCGTCGGCATCGGTATCGGTATCTGCATCTGTGTCGGTATCCACGTCGGCGTCTGTGCCCGTATCCGAGTCAGCATCGGCGTCCGTATCTGAATCGGCATCAGAGTCCGTATCCGCATCGGCGTCCGTATCCGCATCGGCGTCCGTATCGGCATCACTGTCCGTATCCGCATCGGTGTCTGCATCTGAATCTGTGTCTGTATCCGAATCTGTATCGGTATCCGAATCAGCTCCGGTGTCTTCATCGCCGCTGGCATTGGAATGGGATTCCACCAGAACGTCAAAGCCAATCCTGCCGCAGGCAAGCGCTCCGAAAAGCAGTACCCCGGCTGTGCTGAAAAAGAAGAGATATGGTTTTATAAATGACATAATATTACTATATAATAGTAATTATCATTTTCAATATAACAATAAAATTATATATTTAACGGTACTGTTTTTGAGTGGGGTTGGTCTTTTGAAACAAAGCCTATTGGGTGTCGATCCAGGCTATCAAATCATCGAGCAGCTGGGCGGGTTGGTCGATTTCGACCACGTGTCCGGACTGGGAATAGTGGGGAAAGCGAATCGTGCGTGGGCCCAAATCTTCGATGCCAAAAGCGCCGGGCAGATAGTCGAGCTGCATTTCGCCCAGCTCGGTGTCGTGGATACAGCTCTCCAAAAGGTCGGTATGCAGGCCCAGGGCAACCGGCTGGGCCGGGCCGTAGACCATCAGATCGTAGGCCGCGTTGGTGACGAAGGTGTCGACATAGACCACGTTCTCCAGGAACTTGGTCCCGAACCGGCGATCCCCCGGTAGAATTTCGAACCGAAAGGCATCGTCGGTGTAGAACGCACCGCCGACATCTTCGTTGAGAAAGTTGTAGTACGCGTCCCAAGGTTGGAGTGGCCCGAACACCCGTGAGAAATCCACTGCATCTCCCTCCTGATCCGGAATACCGATCGTCCGGTAGGCCGAGGCGCGCTCGGTTGAAACGAGCTCAGCGATGGTTGAAATATCCATGCCGACCGCCGCTGAGAAGTGGTCGACCATCTGGAGGGTAACACCGATCTCATCGATGAGGTCCAGGGTCCAATCTGTTTGTTCCGCATACTTGTAGACATCCCGTTGGGCCTGTGATTTGACGAAATCCAGGGCATTGCGCAGCGGACGGCACTCCTCATCCCCTTCGGCGCAGGGCACAAAGGTCAGGCCCTCCTCGGCCGCGATTTGAAAGACGACCGAATCGGGCTCCTCGTACAACAGACCTCGGGTCTCGGCTTCGAACCTACCGCTCAGCACCGCTTGGATCAGGATCTGACGGGAGAATTGTTGGGCGATCACTTCCGGGGCAATGGTCTGGCCGGCCAACTGGGGATGGAGGGATTCGAAATGGGCTTGTATCTCATTGACCAGGGCCACGTCCTGGTAGGCCATCTGGCTGCCGGCGTAATCCCGGTATTTCAGCAGCAGGTGCAACATCGAGGTGGCGCGCACCCCTCCGAAGCTCTCACCGACCAGGTAGACCTGGTTGCCCTTGATCGACGGATGTCGATTCAAGAAGCGCAGGATCACCCGAATGAAATCCGCGGCATCCAAGAAGCAGTTGAAGTTCTTAGTGGCAAATTCCGCTTGGCGGGCGATCCCGTCGGCGGGGTCGGCCATCACGCTATAGGAGAGGCCGGTGCCGCGGGCATCGATGTAGAGTAGATTGGCGAACCGGGTCCAGGAGTTGGGGTGATCTCCCACCGGCACGCCCCCGTTGAAGCGCGAATCCAGGCTCTTTTTCGCGGTATTGAACGAGAAGAGAATGCCGCTGGTCGAGGCCCCGGGACCCCCGTTGAAAAAGATGGCCAGCGGTTTGTCCGCCGGGGTTTGGTCGGCCGGTTGAAAGGCGTACCAGATGTGGGTGGTCGATGATTGGTAGGCGGCGCTGTCCTGGCCGAGCCGCAGCGTGAACGAGACCGGCTCCAGCTCGATGTATCCGGCTTTGAAGCTCAGGTCGGCGCATTCCGATTGAAGACAATCCCAGCGCCCGTCAACACAGGTGCACGGACCGCAGCTGTTTTCGGTGGTTTCACCTTCGACACAGACCGCCCAAGGGGTGTCGTTGATGCTGTTGTCGACCGGCGCTTCTTCCTCCTCGCAGGCCATCGCGAACAGGGTGAGCACACCCACCAGACCCAGTGATATTTTTTCCATGCTGTTAATTTTATGAGAGCTTTGGCAGACGAACAAGCAGAATCCGCGACGGTCCGGCCGCGGGAGGATGGTCGTTCGTTACAACTTCTTCACTTCGGCGAGCACTTTGTTCAGATCATCATCGGTGGAAAGATCGTAATCATCATCCCGGTAGCTGATTTTTCCCTCCGCGTCGATGAGCACGATTTTACGCGCCGCATATTCGGTGCCCTGGTGGGAGACGACCGCGTCGTAGCGTCGCGACATTTCAAGGCCGGGATCGGCCAGCAAGGAGAAGGGCAGGGAGAGGGAGTCCTTGAATTTGGCGTGGGACTCTGCTGAATCCCCGGAGATGCCGAACACTTCTACGTTTTGTTGCACAAAAACCTGGAACTTGTCCCGAAACTCGGAGAGCTCCTTGGTTCACCCGCCGGTGAAATCCTTGGGATAGAAGGCCAGGAGCACCCCCCGTTTGTCACTGATTTTGGACAGGGTTACCGGCTGACCGGTCTCGTTGGCCAGGGTAAAATCAGGTGCTGAATCCCCCACCTGGCAGCTGTCCGGTGTCGCGTTTGTTGCCGGCCGGTCCACTTTGGCGGGAGCGGGTTTCGGTGCCGGGGAGTGCGCAACCGTTGCCGCTCGATCGGCCGCAGCCGGGCTCGGGTTCTGGGCTGCCAACTCGGTCGGGTTGCCAGTGCATCCAACCAGGAAAACCAAGCCGGTTGCTCGAATCAACCAATTGAATACCATCTTCATCTCATCCCTCCTTGTCGCCTGGGGGTTGTTCTTCGTTACCGGTGTTTTACGACGACTCAATCCACCCCGCCTTTAAAAATTGAACCCGGTGATTTTCATAGTATATTTTTAATGAGCTACACGGGGAGCGGGTGAAAGTGTAGCAAAGGCCCGCTGGGGGAATCCAAATGCCCTTACCACGACCAAAGGAGTAATTTCGTGGGTGACCGGGTGATCTTCATTTGCGAATTTTCCTCATTTCAACAACGGCTGAGGGAGATTCGCAAAAAACTCCAAGTTCAGCTGCGCGACAACGACGTCGAGCTAATCGAAGCGGCGCTGATGGCCGCATCAGAGTTGTTGGAGAACGCGATAAAGTATGCCAATTCGGGTATCTCGTTTCAGTTGATCATCGAAAACGACATCCTTGCGATCAGTGTGATCAACAAGACCGCTGAAGGACCGGAACTCGAACAGTTCAAAGCCTATATCGGCAAAATTCAGCAGGCCGACGACTTGGGCGAGCTGTACACCGCCCGGTTGACCCAATTGATCAACGAAACCCATCGCGGGCCCACTCGGCTGGGGTTGATCAGGATCGCCTACGAGGGGAAATTCGAGCTGGCCTACCGACAGGAAGGGGATCGATTCGAAGTCACTGCAACCCGGGGATTAAGATGATTTCTTATGCTGACGTCAACAACCCAAGATAAGGGAACAAGGAACAGCAGATGGAAAACTTTCACGCCGATGATTTTGAGATCGAAGTAACAGCGGAGAACCCTGTCCAAATCAGTTGGATCGGGGAGTGTGATTTCACCGATCCCGCCTCTGTTATTGATCCCTATATTTCGAAATTTGCTGAAACCTATAGCGGCCAATCGGTCATCGTCGATTTCATGAAGCTGACGTATATGAACTCGTCCACCGTCGGATCGATTATTTTCTTGTGCAAGGAATTTGACCAAAAGAACATCCAAACAACCATCATCTACAATAATGCGACGAATTGGCAGGCGGTCTCTTTCAAAGCCTTAGAAGCCCTGAGCAGACTGTTGAAAAATGTCAGCGTGGAGGGAAAACGTGAAGAAAATTAGCGCCGAACGACCGCCGCGCTCCCGGTGAATAATCGGATATGGGTAAACAAGACGACAAACGCCGTTTGGCCGAAGTTGAAGCCGAAATCGACGGCTTGAAAAGACGGCTGAGCAAACACGCTTCGGCACACACCAAGTCGCTGACCCTGCTCTTCGAAAAAGAGGTTCAAAAACTGGAGCTGGAGAAATTGAACTTCGAGCTCGAGCAGGCGAATCGAGTGGCGTACAAAGTGGGCATGGCCGATATTTCCCGGGAGATCATCCACAACATCGGCAACGTGATGAACAGCGCGCTAACCTCGATTTCAAGCACCCATTCGATGCTGTCGAGGCTGACCAGATCAAACCAGCTCGACAAAGCGGGCCAGCTGTTGGAAAACAAAGTTCAAACCATAAATGACCATCTCTTCGAGGACAAGGAGAGCAAACGGCTGCTCAAGTTTTACCGCAAGGCGGGCAACGTCTATATGAGTATTCTCGAGTCTGCTCAGCAGAATACGGCTCGCGCGATCAGCAATATCGACAAAATAAGTGCCATCATCAGCGCCCTCGGGGAGTACATCGAAACGCCGAAACAGATGCTGTATGCGCATAATCTGACAAAGATCGCGAACGACGTGCTGATCATGAACTCGGTGCTGTTGTCCGAACACGAGATCGTCGTGCAGAAGGAGTTCGCCGACGTACCGCCGGTGACGACCCAGGGACTTCGGGTGGTGCAAATCCTCAACACTCTCATCGGCAACGCAGTTGAAGCAATGCGCAATACACCCCAGGACGAACGGCTGCTGACCGTATCGGTATTTCCCAACGACGAAACCGTCGTCATCGAAATCAAGGACAATGGATGCGGTTTTTCAGCCGATGATTTAGAAGATGTCTTTGCCCACGATTTCAGACTGAAAGGAAAGGGCTACGGCACCAGTCTCCACTACTGTGCCAACTACGTCGCCATCATCAACGGAGAGATCTACGCCAACAGCGACGGCCCGCAAAAGGGCACAACAGTCGGGGTAAAAATCCCCCTGACGGCCTAGCCCTAATACCAACACCCCAGCCCGTTTTTGCCCATCCCTTCGGTCCACTCCGTCCATTCCGTGCATTTCCCTCCGAGTTGCTGTCGTAGGCGGTGAGGGCGTCCACACCTGTAGCAGGGACAACCGTGTATCCGGCCGAGCT
This sequence comes from Myxococcota bacterium, assembly GCA_028278265.1. Classification (GTDB taxonomy): domain Bacteria; phylum Myxococcota_A; class Polyangia; order JAAYKL01; family JAAYKL01; genus JANQET01. The sequence goes on along the minus strand of JANQET010000218.1, from coordinate 3,041 downwards.
CAATATCTGGTGGGTTATCTCCAACACGGCGGCGTCATCTTCGACCACGAGGATCGTCTCCGAGCCGACCAACTCGCTCAGGGGTAGCTGTTGAGGGGCAAAGCTCTGTTTTCAAATGGGGGACTCAGATGGGGGACAGGGGACTCAGATGGGGGACGGTCCTGTTATGTTGATATCTTGGGGACGAACATGATATCTATCGCTGGCCGTTTAGTTTACGATCCGGGTCGGCTTAACCGCTGCGCTGTGCTGGAACAGATGGGGTGCAGATTTGTCGGCAGGCGTGATATGAAATGAAATGGAAATTTGCGAACGAGCACCGCAGGTTCACGCGCAGGGATTGGGAATGAAAACGGCAGGTGTCGGTATAGATTTGGGGGGCACAAAACTGCTGATTATTTGCGGGGATGAGTCTTACCGAGTGCCGAGCGGTCCGGACTTTTCACCGGCACAGATGGAAGAAGTGGTGCGCGGGTTTCTCGAAAACCGAGATATCCAGCCGACGAGCGTCGGCATTTCTGTACCCGGTTTTGTCGACCGCAAGGGAAATATCGGGGTTTGTGATGTGCTTCCCCTGATGTCCGGTTGGCGACCGAGTGAGGTTTTTGGCGATCTCGGCTGTCGGGTCGTGGCGATCAATGACGCCAACGCGGCACTCGTCGAGGAGATGCACGATGCCCGGGAGGGAACGACCGCCGGGGTGATCATGGTCGGCACTGCGGTTGGAGCAGCGTTCATGGTTGAAGGGGTACCGCTCATCGGAACGACCGGTTTGGCCGGGGAGTTGGGCTACCTGCCACTTTGTGTCGACGGCACAATAACCCGGTTGGACGAGTTGGCCGGCGGTTCGTTTCTGGCAAAAAAGCTCAACGTCGACGGCAGGGCCCTGGCCGAGTTGGCGCACAAGCGCGATGACGCGGCGCTTTCGGTGATTCGGGCCAGCGGGTCCTTTCTCGGACTGGCGCTGGCCACCGTGATCAACCTGTTGAACCCCTCCCGCATTGCTCTGGGTGGCGGAACCATTGCTCTACCGGGATACTTTGCTGCCGTGATGAAAACAGCGGGTGAACACTCGATTCCCGAGATGTGGCGCGCCTGCGCGGTCACTCACGTGCGGACAGGTGAAAAAGTGGCGGCGTTGGGCGCTTTGCGCTGGGCAGAGCGGAGCTAAACGACACGGAGGCAGTTGAATGGGAGCAGAACCGACAGAACTCAATCTCAGTGAATTGAAACGACGGTTGAAAGATCGCTTGGCCGCCCTCGAGCAGCTCAACAAATCCGGGGCCGAGGCCAGACGACCGGTCGCCCTCGACCAGTCAAAAGTGGGACGGCTCTCGCGAATGGACGCCATGCAGGGACAGCAGATGGCCGCAGAAACCGCCCACCGCCGAACCCAGGAAATGGCGCGAATTCGGGCGGCCTTGAATAGAATAGAGCAGGATGAGTACGGCTATTGCTTGAAATGTGAAGAAGAGATCGAGCTCAAACGGCTTGAGTTCGATCCCTCAGCAGCGCTGTGCGTCTCCTGTGCCAAAACCGGTAAGCGATCGGTCTCATAGCTCTGGTTGCTTCCTAGTTTTAGTCGTTGCGTGTAGTATCGAACAGCATGGAGCACGGTGTTGTGAACAACAATATGACCAGACGGAAATTTGTCGTCAGGATGGTCCAGGGTTCGTTGGGCATTGGTCTGGGTTCCATTGCCGGTGCTTGTGGGGAAGCGCCGGTACAGATCTCGCCGAGGAACGCTGCCGGGTTGCCGGCTCCAATCCCGCGGGAAACCAAAGCGGCTCAACGGCCGATTGAACCCCCGCAGGCATTTCCCCTGCTCGAGGTCTCGGGCTCCCCCGAGGAGATCGGCCTGGCAGCGGGCAAGCGGTTTGAAAAGCAGATCCGGCTGGGGTTGGAGCGCCGGGCCGAGTGGTTCAATGGGCTCAAGGCGTTTGCCCAGGGGCAGGGCCAGGGTGCCTTTGACAAGCTGGTGAGTGCTTCACAGACCCATGTGCCCAGGGCGTTCCAACAGCTTCAAGGATGGGCCCGGGGCACTGGGATTCCCCTCAAGGATCTGCTGGTGCTCAATCTGAAGTCCGAGATCGGTCTGCTCAGAGACCGGGCCGAGGGCAAGTCAACTCCAGCGTCCGACAAGGAAAGGCAGCCCGGCTGCTCGACCATCGTCGTCAAGTCGGGTGAGAAACTGATCCACGTGCACAACGAGGACGGGGCCGATGTCTACGCGGACCTGATGTTCCTGTTGAAGGTGCGGCCGGACAACCAGCCCGCCTACCTCACCCTCTGCTACCCGGGCATCCTGCCGGGCAACGCCCCCGGATTCAACGAGCTCGGCCTGGTGCAGACCACCAACTACATCGCCGCCAAAGAGGTGCGGCTGGGCGCCGGGAGGTACTTCCTGGACCACATGGTGTTGGAGTGCAAAACCATCGACGAGGCGATCGAATGGGTGACCCACAAGGAGCGCGCCTTCGCATTTCACCACGTGTTGACCAACCTGAAAGAGGGCAGGTCCGTGGGCGTGGAAGTGACCCCGGCCAAAAAAGAGACCAAGGAGATAAAGGGGCTCTTCCTGCACACCAACCATCTGGTCTACGACAGCATGAAGGAAGCCCCACAGGATCCCAAGTACGTTTCAAGCTCCTCCCAGTCCCGCTGGGAAGTACTGCAGAAATGGGCAAAAACCGCAGCTCCCCCCGAGGGGCTCACCCGGGATGATCTGGTACAGGCCCTCGCCTCCCACGAACAGGCCCCCTACAGCCCCTGCCGCCACCCCAAAGGAGACGTGCACGGCTTCACCCTGGCCACGGCCGCCTTCGAAACCCCACAAATCGAGATACACCTCTCAGTGGGACAACCCTGTCTGGGTCGGTGGAACAATCACTCGATCTAGGTTCAAAAAAGTGCGTCCTGAGGAGCTCATCGTGCGGGTGGCTTGTGCCTCGTCAAGCGAAAAAGGCCGGTTGAGCAACTCCCCCTTGAAAAGGAGGGTGTTGTTTTAGTCTGTGCTTCGCGGCTTTCGATGTAGGGCTGGG
>JANQET010000404.1 GCA_028278265.1 Myxococcota bacterium | reverse complement strand
CCCGGCCGCTCGCTCAGCAGTGACGAGGGAAAGCGGCTGGGGGTGAACCCCAGCCCTACATCGAAAGCCGCGAAGCACAGACTAAAACAACACCCTCCTTGTTCAAGGGGGAGCCTCTCACCCGCGCTTTTTGAATTGACACCCCACTAGGTGGTGATGGGGAGCTCTAATGTGAATGTCGCTCCTCGGTTGACCCCGTCGCTGTAGCCGGTCAACGTGCCGCCCAACTGCTCTGCGGCCACGTATGCGGAATGCAACCCGAACCCGTGACCTTCCTTCTTGGTGGTGAACCCGTGGGTGAACAGTTTGTTGAGATGCTCGTGGGCGATCCCCACCCCGTTGTCGACGATGTCGATGCGAACGCAATCGGGCCGGGGTTGATGCAGTTGGATGCTGACCCGTCCATCGTTGCGTTCATTGATCGAAGCGGCGTACTTGGCGTTGTTCAGTAAGTTGACTAGAATGTGAACAACTTTTTGTTTGTTGGTTTGGATGCGTGGATTGTCGATATAAGAAGTTTCAACGATGACGTCTGTGCGTCGAAAGCCGATTTCGTTGACCCGGATTGCGTCCTCGATTGTGTCTCTCAGACAGACCCACTCGGTGAGACCGGCGGTCTTGGCATAGTTCTGCTGTACGACGATGATTGTCTTGATGTGTTCGACCAGCTTGATAAGTGATTTTGCGTGGCTGGTAATTGTGGCATGCTCGGCAGCGGTGGTTTCACAGAGCTTCTGAAAATACTCGGGCAGCAGTTTCCCCTTGGGATCTTCGGTCAGATAGGCGCCGATATCGTCAACATGAGCATTGATCAAGTCGACCACCCTGGGCAGGGTGCCGATTGACGATTTGTTGATCTTCTGTCGAAGCAGCTCGGCGGTCACGCTGATCGAGTTGAGCACGTTGCCCACATTGTGCAGTACGCTTGTCGCCAGTTCGGCCTTGCTGGCTTGGTGGGTGAGCTGAACCGATTCGTTGATCACCCGTTTCAATTCACCATTGAGCCGGTCGACCTCTTCGTGCAGAGCTTCCTCGTCCGCTGATGGTCCGGTCGTGGCGGGGGTCGGGCAGTTGCTGTCCAGGGCCAGCAGCTGACTGACGAGATTGAGCAGTTCGATACGTCTGTTCAGGGGCAGGTCGCGGCTCAACCGATCGATCGAATCCAACATCTGTTTGGGCAGCTCGTCCTTTGGTGCCTGATCGAGTGCTTGTTGTCCGATCTGCAGGTGGAGCGCGGTGCGTGCGTCATTGCTCAACATGGCATAGGCTTTAGCGCGATCCCGGTCGTTTTTAAATCTGAAACCGTCCTCAATGCGCGAGAGCAGCTTCTGGGCAATCAGTTCGTCCAGGTCGCTTTTCAGATCCGCTTCGCTGGTGGTGCTCAGGGAGACGAGGGTTTGTAGCTCAAAGGAAGACCCCAGGCAGCTGGCAAGGATGAGCAGATTTAAGAGACGTTCGGGTAGCTCCTCCAGCGAAGAAGTGGGTGTCATCGTGTATTTCGTCCCTATGCCTCAAGCCCGGTGAATTATTTTCTATTTGGTGTCCTATATATTATATGTTTTTAGGTAATCGACCAGTATTTGTTTTTATTAAGTGTGAACAAACGCCGGAAAAATGGACGAACAAGGCAAGAAACCCGAGTGGTCTCCAGAAGAATGCGATGCAGAATTCACTACTCGCGTGATCGGGCATGGTCCACACGGGCGCGGCTCAAACGGAGATAACAGCGACGAGGCCAAACGCCGGCCAACCTCCGGCCCCCAGCGCCAGGTGCGGCCGCGGGAGCTCACCGTGGACCAGTACGTGCGGGGGGTGCTCGACGGGGATCGGTCGATTTTGGCCCGGGCGATAACCCTGGTGGAGAGCAATTCCACCGAACATCAGGAGATGGCGCAACAGGTGCTGAGACAGCTCCTGCCCCACACCGGCCGCGCAATACGGGTAGGCATCACCGGCCCACCCGGCGCAGGAAAGAGCACTTTCATCGAGACGCTGGGGTGTCGGCTGGTGGATCAGGGCAAGCAGGTGGCCGTGTTGGCCATCGATCCGAGCAGCAGTCTCACCCGGGGCTCGATCCTGGGGGACAAAACCCGGATGGAGCGCCTGTCCCGGTCGGCGGCCTGTTTTATCCGACCCTCCCCATCCGGGGGTACCCTGGGGGGGGTGGCGCGAAAGAGTCGGGAGACGATGCTTGTGTGCGAGGCCGCCGGATTCGAGGTGGTGCTGGTGGAGACGATTGGTGTCGGCCAGAATGAATATGCAGTGCGTTCGATGGTTGATTTTTTTCTGCTGTTGACCATTCCCGGTGCCGGAGACGAGTTGCAGGGGATCAAGCGCGGGGTGATGGAGTTGGCCGACGCGGTGGCGGTCAACAAGGCGGACGGGGACAACAAGGTCAAGGCGGAAACCGCCCGCGGCGAGTTGGCCTACGCACTGCACTACCTGGCACCGGTGACCGAGGGGTGGCATCCCGGGGCGTTTGCTTGCTCGGCGGCGACCGGGGAGGGGATCGACGAGCTGTGGGACGTGATCGAGGGGTTTCGCTCCCAGACCGAAGCGAGCGGCGTTTTCGAAAAGCGGCGTAAATCCCAGACGTTGAGCTGGGTTCACATGATGATCGAGGACTATTTGAAAAGCCTCTTCTTCAATCACCCCGAAGTTGCCGCCGCCCTGCCTCAGATCGAGAAATCGGTGGTCAATGGCGAGCTGCCCACTGTTGCTGCTGTGGAATCCCTGCTGAAATTGTTCAAAAAGTAGCGCTGCCGGCCCACTCGTCTGATCGAACGGAACCTTTTGTGACTGTCGCGCGTCGGTTGGGATGAGAGGTGCGATTGAGTGACAGAGCTCGAAGCCATATTTGAACGATGCAAACTGGGCGATGCGCTGGCCTGGGAGGCGCTGGTCAGAAAGACGCAGGCACGGGTCTTCAGTATTGCTTTGTTTTACGTTCGCGACCGCGCTGAAGCAGAGGATTTGGCGCAGGAAATCTTTATCAAGATTTATCGAAAGATGCATGATCTCAAGGAAAGCGGCAGTTTTTTGACCTGGATGATTCGGCTGGCCAGAAACTGCAGTATCGACCGGCTCCGCCGATTCAAGGCCCGTCCACCGGCCCAGGATTTGGTGATCGACTCGGACGTGGAATTGAGCAATGCGGATGCCTCCCAAGAGCAGGCGTTTGACTCCCAACTGCGGGTGAAGTTGCTCTACCAGGCGATGGACAAGCTCAGCGATCAAGCGCGGGAGATACTGTTTCTAAAGGAGATTGAGCAGCTCAAGTTGACAGAGATCGCCGAGATGTTGTCCCTGCCCATCGGCACGGTAAAATCTCGCTCCAATCGGGCCCGGTTGGAATTGGCCAAGTCGGTTTTGGCCCTGGATCCATCCTATGGCGCGGCGGCGGCCAAGGGGGGATGAGATGATGAACTGCGAACAATTTCAAGAACGCATCGATGACTATCTCTCCAAGGATTTGAGCGAGGCACGCCACACTGAGGCCGAGCACCATCTCCAGCAGTGCGACACCTGTCGGGAGTTGGTTGGCATGCTGCAACACGACACCCTGTTCGACGAGGTGCCCCTGCCCGAGCGATTTGTCGATGCGGTGCTGCAACAGACCAGCGGTTCCACTTGCGAGAGCGCCGAACGGCGAATGGTGGCCCATCTGGACGGGGCCCTCGGAGAGCTGGACCAATCGCTCGTATCACTCCACTTGAGCGAATGTCCGGAGTGTCGACGCCTAAAAAGCACTCTCGAGCGACTGTCCGACGAACTGCCCCAGCTGGCCGAAATCGCGCCGCCTCACGGTTTTGCCCAGACCGTATTGTCCCTCACCTCTGAACGACCCACCTTCGAGCAGCGCTTGACCGGGTGGTGGCAGCGACTGCTCAGTCGGCCGCGTTTTGCCTTCGAAGCGGCCTATCTCGGTATTCTCGTCGTCGTATTGGCCGTTGGTCCGGGCAGCATGGGAATACTGGGTGAGAAGCTGAGCGCATGGACTCAGGTAAAACCGGACCTGTCCCCAGTACCGATCGGCGAGCTGGTCGAGGGGACCACCAGCAAAACATCGATGTGGGCCAGTCAGCTCACCGGTCGAGCGACCGTCGCCGCCAAATCCAGGCTGCGCTCGAGTCGCGAATTTGTCGAAGTAAACAAAAATGATTGGGTGGACCGCGCGGAGCGAATCCCGTCGTGGATCGGCGATCAGTGGAACGCCCTGACCAATCGCTTATCTCGGGCCTCAGACGGACGCGGCCAAGACCCGGCCGTCGATCGGCCCGCGGACATATCTCGGGCCTCAGACGGACGCGGCCAAGACCCGGCCGTCGATCCGCCCGCGGACGTATCTGGCGATGAGCAACACAAGGAGATTCAACCATGAACGATTCAACAACCCAAAGCACGCCCCAAACCCCGCCGGCTGCTCCACCCCAACAGGAGTGGCAGGCGCCCCCCGCGGCTGCGGCACCGGTCAAGCCGACGGTCGATCCTCGGGTGAAATCTCCGGTGCTGGCAGTCCTGCTGTCGATGATGCCCGGCCTGGGCCAGGTCTACGTCGGCTACTACAAACAGGGATTCGTCAACATCCTGATCATCGGTAGCGTGATATCTTTCCTGGCCACCGCGGGACACCACGATCATCCGCTGACCCCGCTGGCCGGCCTCTTTCTCGCCTTCTTCTGGCTGTACAACATCGTGGATGCCGGACGCCGCGCGTCCCAATACAACCAAGCCCTCAGCGGACACGAAACGATTAAACCACCCAGCGATTTCAAAATGCCCGGACCGGGAGGGTCGATGGTCGGCGGCATCTGCCTGCTGTTGCTGGGCATTATTCTCCTTTCCAATACCCTGTTCGGTTTTTCCCTGCACTGGATGGAGGACTGGTGGCCGGTGGCCCTGTTCATCCCCGGCGCGTGGTTGATCTGGCGCTCCATTCAAGAACGAGCGGCCAGATAGCGTCGTCGCTAGTCTTTAAGTAGCCCACCCCACAGTTCATTCTCCGTTCATTTCGAAATTGTCCTACAACTCATTCGTTGCTTACACTCAAACCAGGAAGTAGCTGATCGTCGCCGGCTGGTTCCTGTAAAAAGGGCAGCACCGGCGCCGGAACTTTTGAGCACGGGTGTTGTCTCTCAAGGCAAAGCGGTAACCCGAAGGAGAAGTGACCATGATCAAATCTGGTGCTGTCAAGATATCCCTATGCCTGGCCGCTGGTATCGTTGCCGTTCTGCTGGTCATCGCATTGTTGCCCACCGCGTGGGATTTCTCGAACCAGCGCGAGCCGCCAAACAGTCCTTCCATCAGAAAGGTGAATGCTGACCAATTTCTGAGTAAACGAGGCAAGCTTCGCCGGCTGGAGGCCCAGCTGAAGCCGCGCCGAGAAAAAAGGGTCGAGATAAGCGGTACGGTAATGGAGCGCACCTCCCATACCCCTATTCCGGACGCAACCGTCTACCTTGCCTCTCCGGATGGCAGCTACCGCAGCACCACCGATCAATCCGGCCGCTACGTCATTTCCGTTGCGCCCGACGACTATCGCATTTGGGCGACAGCATCTCATCATACTCAATATGGCAATTCGCCGGTCCAATTCGCGGGAAGAAATCTTTTCAATGAAGTCCCATCAAAGGTGCGATTGGAACTAATACCGCGAATCGCGGTGCGTAGCGATCGAGATCGAGTGGATCTCCGTCTGTCTGCCAGCGCTACAATAAAGGGTACGGTCCGAGATGTTGACCACCAGCCAGTGTCAGGGGCGGTCATCGCAATCAAAACAGGCGGGGATAAACTCTTGAGAGCACTTGATGGCCGCGACATCGCCAGAACCGATCGCCGGGGAAGGTTTGCCGTCACCGTGCCGGCCGAACGCAACCTCCATCTCCTGGTCGAGCATCCTGAATTTGCCAGAGCATCGTATGGCCCGTCCCGGTATCGACATCTGGTCAAAGGTGAGCTCCACACTGTCGAGCTGACCTTGGTCGACGGCTGCATCATCACGGGAAAGGCAATCGACCACTTGGGGCGCCCCATTGAACGCGGCGTCTTACAGGAAGTTGTACAAGTCGGCTCATCACACGGACAGATCGCGGTTGGAGCGATCGAGGGAGGGCGGTTTCGCTATACCAAGGCCCACAAAGGCGTAGTTCGATTAAGGGCCTTGCCCCAGTATGCTCCCCCAACGGAAGTACTGGAGTTCACTTGTCAGGACGGGGACCGATATGACAATGTGGTGTTGTCAGTCGCAACGGCAAATTCAGCTGACGTCGAGGGTCGACTGTTTTCGGTCGACGGGCGGCTGGTGCCTGAGGCGACGGTCGTAGGTGTGTCAAAGCAGGAGACTGGATCGGTGCAGCAGATCACGACCGACGCGGAAGGACGTTGGTTGTTCTGGGATGTTCCGGAAGGCCAATTTATTGTAGTAGCGCAGGACGACTTATTGGGCATCGCCGTCGAGGAACTCCGCGCTCCGGCGTGGGGAGTCGACTTGGTGCTCTCCGGCACTGGCACCGTATCGGGAACGACGGAACATTTGGACAGCGATGTGTTTTTCTTTGCACCGCTGAATTGTCGAGTGACAATTGACAATAAAATTGTTCCACTTGGTCTCGACGCCTTGTTTCCCCGCCAAGGCCGGTACATTGAAATTGACTCAGGCCGTTTTCGAATCGACCACGTCCCGGCTTGTGAGTTGACCGCCGGTGTGAGCCACCAAGGCCGTCTCCAACAAATCGAAATCGACGTTCGTCCCGGCCAATCAACGGCCGTTTCCCTGTCATTGGAGGGGGGCGATGGCAGATGAGGCGAGCCTCTGGTCAGCGATCATGCGAACTCGAGCCAGACAGCAAAATCATCTTTCACTTCACCACGTTCTCCGCAGCGGCATCGTCTCGCTCGACGAGCTTGAATTTGCCGAACATCTCCGCAGAGACCATCCGGTCCTCCTGGTCAAACTGAATGTGGTAGACCAGTTCCTTTGAGCGGACGTCCAAAAGCCTCAGCGCGTAGGCGCCATTCTTGTCTGGAATCTCCCTGATCAGAAGGTAGCCTGTCTTGAAGTTGATCAGCTCCGGCGCTTTGATGTCGTCGGGAAATTCGACAAACACAATATTCTCCAGCACGCCGTCGCGGGGGAGCAGACGCAGGCCAATGGTGGCCAAAGCGGACTGAAAGAGCAGTACTCCCTCGGGAATGGGGCTGTCCCGTTTATCGTAGACTTTCGGAGGTTTGACCGGCTTGTCTTTTGATTTGCGGTAGTGTTTAACGCACTCGAACCGGATTTTACCATCGGCAAAAGTCACCCCACCTGTCATGGCCGGCTGTCCATCGATGGTCGTTGATACTTCTCCTCTGAGCGGGACTGGGGTGGACGCGGCGGAGTAGACAACCGAAGATTGATACCCCACCCTTTTCCGATCACTTTCAATCGTCACTGACTCGAAAATCTCGATCTGTTTGTCGAATTTTCGCTCGATCACCTTGAGGGTGTACGTTCCCCTTTTTTCGTCATTCCTGAGGAACAGAAGATCGTAGCTTTTGTCAGACACAACCCGGCCGGCGGTCGGTTTCTGGGGATCATCAACGGACGGTTGTTGTGCATCGTGCGACTGAGTCGGCAGTGGAGGCGCAACTGGCTGACTGATTTGATCGGTCTGAGATGTCGGTTGTCCGTTAATCGGAGTGCCATTCCTGCCGCTGCACGCGGCGGCCAGCAGAAGAACCAATAAGGGAGACAGTCGCAATACGGTCGTCATTGGTTTTATCATTTTCGCCCTCCAACAAAGGGGGTGAAGTTGCAACGAGTCGAGGCCCAAAATAGGCGAAGATGGTTAGCATGAGCGTCGATCTGCCGGAACCTACGGGGTCGCTCTTCTTCCGTCATCTTCTAGAACAGGGTGATCTGTTTTCCCTTGCCCTTGGTTTTGGGGCTTTTTTTGCTGGTCGGGGCCTTCTTTTTGGGTGGGGTGGGCTTGGTCGGTTTGGGATCTTTTTTGCTGCCGCCGCTGCTGCCTCCGGTCGGCGGTTTCTTTTTTGGGGTGTCGGCGGTTTTGATCAGTTTGATGCGGGCGATTGGTTTGGCGGCCAATCGGGTTCCGCGGGCTGCCGGTCCTATCTCGCCGAGCTCGGCGAGGTCGAAGAACGCTTCGGTCACTCTCTGCCGTTTGGCCCTGACGAAATGCAGGTGCAGCTCGTTTTCGGCGTCACCGGGAAGCAGGTAGTCGATCTTGCCTTTTTTGTCCTTGATCAGCTCGTATTCCCGATCGCGGATGAACCGCTTGATGTGGATCTTTTTGGCATAAGCGGTGCGCTGTTTGTCCCGGTAGACCACGGTGAAGCGAATCCCCTCTTCTTGGTCGAACACGTCCAGGTACAGCACCTTGTCTTCGATGAGGATCTTATCTTCGGGCCCGATGATGCGGTAGGTGCCGTTTTTACAGATGTACAAAATACGGTCGTACTCACTGACGGTCAGCTGGTATTCGTCCCCCTTGACCTCACTGCCGAAGAATCCGGTTTCCGAATCATAGCTCAGCTTGATGTCCTGACGGGCCACCGCTTTGACATCTACTGCCTCGAAGTGCTGAATCTGGGAGCGCCGGGGATATTGTTTGCCGAATTTTTTGATCAGGTCCTTGAGATACTTGATTGTCGTCTTGGTCAGCGACGATAGGCGTGCTTCAACCTTTTTGATTTCGATTTCAATGTCTTCGATGGTCCGTCTGTTTTTGTCGATGTCGTATTGGGAGATGCGCCGAATCGGGATGTCGAGCAGCCGTTTGATGTCATCGTCGTCGACCGGCTTGGTCAGGTGTTCTTCGAACGGTTTGAGCGCCCGGTACACCTTGGCCTTGACTTGCTCTTCAGATTTGGCGTTCTCGATGCGTTTGTAGAGCCGCCCTTCGACGAAGATGCGTTCCAGGGTGAGCCAGTGTTTTTTGTTCCGCAGCTGTTCGAGCTCTAGCTCCAATTCGGCGCAGATCTGATCGCGCAGGCGATCGGTGAGAAAACGCACCGTCTCCGAGACAGACATTTCCACTGGATGGCGATCCTTGATCACCACGATGTTCGACGAAATGGAAACCTCGCAATCGGTATAGGCGTACAACTGGGGTATCACGTCGTCGGTGTAGTGACCCCGGGGCAGGCCGATTTCGATCTCCACGTGGTCGGTGGTGAAGTCGTTGATCGAGCTGATCTTGACCTTGCCCTTTTGCGCGGCGGCTTCGATTGATGCGATCAGCCCTTCGGTGG
>JANQET010000192.1 GCA_028278265.1 Myxococcota bacterium | reverse complement strand
CGGCGAGCTCATCCGTCGGCCCGCGGTGTAGGAGGTGATGTACGGGACGATCGGTCGGTCGTCGGTCTGGAGCGGCAGATCGGCGGTCCAGGCGGCAACCATTGCCGGGCCGGCGAGAAAACCGTCGAGAATCTCCTCTACCGCGTCCATGCCGAACGGTGCCAAGTCCTTTTTGATCCTCGGTTCCTTGAGCCGGGCGGAGAGCTCCCGGTAGTCGATGAGCAGGGGCTCTTGAGTGCCCACCATTTTCAGGTAGCCGGCCTGCCCGTATGTTTCGAAGCCCACATTGACCCACAGGGTTGTCTGGGGAAAGATACTCCAAAAGGTGCGGACGATAATCTTGAGCTCCCGCTCGGACAGTCCGTGCAACGGAACCCACTGCACGGCGATGCCGGTGTCCGTGAGGCGTGCCCGCATCAGCTCGTAGAACTCGCGGGTGTACAGAATCCACGAATCGACCGCCTTGGGATGGGTCGAGTCCACCATCGCCACATCGTATTTTTGGGGGGTTACCTGAAGAAATTGACGCCCGTCTCCGATGTGCAGTCGCAGTCGCGGATCATCCAGTGCTCCGCGGTTTTCCGCGGCGAACAACCGCGCCGCCCGGGGAATCGTCGAGGAGAGCTCGACCACGTCCAAACTGGCCAGGGGGTGCTGGAGAGCGGCGCCGGCGGACAACCCGGCACCCAAGCAGATCATCACACCGGTGCGGGGTCGTTGGTGTAGTAGTGGTCCCAGATGGCCCAGCAACTTGAAGCTCTGATCGTGGACCAAGCGGGTGGTCACCTCGTTGACCGCGTTCATGAATAGCTGCTTCTCGCCATTGATCACATTCTCGGTGACCGAGACGGTGCCGGTCTTTCCCTCTTCGTAAAAGAGAATGCGTTGGTGTCGCTGGCCGACAACGTTCTGCAGCATGTCCCGGGGGAGATTGCTCGGCATCAGTGCGGCCAGCACCGAGGCGGCGATGAGCGGGCCGGCGAGGGGGATGATTGTGGCCCGCCGAACCGATGGTTTTGGCGCCAGGATGAGTGCGAGTGAAGAGAGTATTCCCAGGGCGGTGAGCAGCAGAAATGAGTATTGGAGACCCAACCAGGCGACCAGGCCCAGACCGGCGATCAGCGCACCGGCGGCAGCACCGACCCCGTTGACCAGCACCGCGGTACCTACTCGCCGGCCCGGCTGATCGGATGAGCCGCAATAGACGGCACAAACAGCGGGAAATGCGGCACCGGCGAGAACAGCGGGTACCAGGACCAGGATCGGCGTGAACAGGAGCTCGCGAATAAATTCGACCCACAGGGAAGTGGTCAGGCCGCTCATCTGAGCCACGGCAAACGGATCCCGCCCCAAGCTCACCACCAACGCACCGGCGATCCAAAACGATCCCAGCAGGCTCACGGCGAGCAGACCGATCAGCACTCCGGCGGTGAGCACCGGATCGGTCTTGGTCAGGGTTCGATAGAGCAGCCCCCCCAGACCCAGACCCAACAACACCACGCCGAGCAAAATGGCAAAGGCGTAGGTGTCGTGGCCGAAGACAAAGGTGAGCAGCCGGGCCCACAAAACTTCGACCGCCAGCACAATGAACCCACTCGTCCCGGCGGCGACGAGCGCGGCGATCGCAATGCCCCTGGCGGGGGGCGGCGAGGCCGGGGTGGCCGTCGGTGCGGCTGTATCGGCTGCGTCCCCTAGACGAACCACACCGAGCACCAGCAATCCGGCGAGAATGCTCGCTCCTCCGGCCATCGCCGACGTTAGGCTGAGACCCAATGAGGGAATGGCGATGAAACCGGTCAGCGCGGCTCCGGTGGCGGCACCGACCGTATTGGTGCCGTAGATCAATCCGATGCGGCGGCGCAGATCCTCCGGTGTCGCCGTCAGCGCGCGCACCAGAACCGGGATGGTGGCCCCCATGGCCAACGAGGGCAAGGCCACTACGATAAAGGAGCCGGCGTAACGCAGCAGGGTGGCCAAGCCGAACTCATCGAACCCACCCTGCAGGAAGGTCAACGAGCCCATCAGGCGAATCAAGGGCGGGGCCACGAACGCGAAGAGCCCCAGTCCGATCTCGAGGGCCACGTAGAGCTTCAGCGGGACGCGAACCCGATCCGCCAGTTGCCCCCACGTCCGAGCGCCGACGGCGATACCGAACATGAACGACGCCAACACGACCGCCGTGGCGTCACCACTGTTGCCCAGCAGGACGGTCAGCATGCGCGACCAGCACACTTCGTAGGCCAGGCTCGCCCCACCGGAGACGAAGATCGCCAGCAGGACGATCCCCTGTTTGGATGAAAAAGATAGGCCGAAATTTCGACTCAAGCGGTCCTCCCTATGCGTCCTTGCGGCGGCTGAACAGATAGAACTGGGCCCCTGTTTTGGCTCTGAACACGGCGATTCGGTTGTACTTGTCCTTGACCAACCGCAGCACTTCGGGGATGCGGGCGATCCCCATATTCCTGCGCAAAATGATCATCGACGTGCGCGGGGAATCAATCTTGGAGACGATTTCCGCCGGATCTGCATTTCCCGAGCGGTACCGCTGAAAATTGGTGTCCACTTCATTGGCCGCGATGCGCCGACCCGAGAGCAGCGCGAACAGGGGGACGGTTCCCGAATCGCCGAAGATTTCACCCTCCTCGGGTGTGTGCGCTTCGATCTTTTCGACAACCGAATCGGTGATGTCCAATAGCCGACTTTCGTGCCAGAGGTAGTAGGTGAAACTGGGATACGACTGTCCGACCACCCGCTCATCCTCCCACAACACGGATCGGATCACGTGGTCGAGCCCCTCGGCGAGCAGCGGGGACTGCCAAGTGTAAGCCCGAACCCGTTGGTCCGGCGGCTTGGCCATGTAGCGCTCGTAGTAGTCGAGTCGTTTCTCCAGGGCCGGACTGGCGACCCAGCCCGCGGCGAAGGCGATCAGCAGTACGGCACCTCCGATTAGCGGCAGGCGAACCGGACGAAGCTCGGCCGGGCGAAAATGGGCGCGGACCAGCCCCGTGGCCCCCTCGATCCAAACCGCGACGAGCCATCCACCGGCCACGGCAGCGAACGGAAAAGATGGAATAAAATAGTACATCCAGACCCGATCCATGCTCACCAGCACGATCAACACAGCGATTGCCATCACAGATGAAAAAATCACTGCACCAATCCCGCTGTCGGTGATCGCGGATCTGAGGCGAGGTAACAGTGGATCCTTGTGGGGGGATCGGTTGAACGACCAGGCCAATGCACCGAGTTGCGCGATCAGCGATAGACCGAACAGGATGGCAATCGGGGCGTTGTGAAACAGGATGTTGTTGCGCATACCGATCAGCTGGCCCGGTTTCATCGGCGTCTTTTGCAGGTGGTAGAGCACCATATTGTGGATCATCTCATCGAACCCGGCCCACAGACCGATGGCGATGAAGGCCGCCACCCCGAAGCAGGCGCCCCAGATCATCAAGCGGAGACCCCGGTGGTGGTCGGCGATCAGGGTGAAGACAACCAGGATGAAGACGACCGGGATCGCGTAGAGGCGAGTGAAAACCGCGAACACACATAGAGCTGCACAAAGCCTGATTCTGTGATTGGCCTGGGCCAGCACCGCTCCGAGGAGCAGGGCGACCGTCATGTTCACCCCGGTGTAGTGGGACGACGCCCGCAACGGTTCGTAAGAGAGCAGATACAAGGCAAAGGCGGCGACCGAAGCGACCCTGCCGAGTTTCTGTCCGGCGAAGAGAGCCAGGGCGATGCCGCCGGCCAAGCACCACAGTACGGGCAGAAAGCGACCGAGCAAGAAGTGGTAGCCGAACAGTTTGAACAGCAACGCGGTAAACGCGCACTGCCCCGGGGGATGGGCCATGGCAAACCCGGAGTAGGGGGCCACTCCCTCGGAGACCAGCTTGGCCTGGTAGAGGTAGATGTACTCGTCACCGGCGTAGGGATTCATCGTGAACGATTTCAGTGCCAGATAGAACAGCGCCACCAGCGTCAAACAGACGAGCCAGACGAGGGTCGACCGGTGTGCGAGGAGGAGGTCGAGGGGTGAAGCGCCGGTCGCGGATACGGTCGCTCGAGAGGGAGTGGCGCGCTCCGGTGGGGGAGTCACCCGCTTTGCCTGGGGGCGTTTTCTCTTTGATTTGCGACGGGCCATGATCGTGGCCCAAGATTTACCACATTAGGCCCTCTCTCAAAAGCGGGGTACTTGGAGGGCCGGTCATTCGATGATGATCTGCTCACAGGTCAGTTCGATGGCATCCACCAGCGCGTCGCCGTCCGTATCACTATCTGTGTCGCTGTCCGCATCGGTGTCTGCGTCGCTATCCGCGTCACCACCGGTGTCGACTGGTCGGTTCTTCTCTTCACAAGCGGTTGTACCGATCAGCAACAACACCCCCAGGCCCCCAATAACGAATCCCCTGCTCCTGGTCATATTTGATTCCTTTATTTGTCGTTTTTCAGAAACGATGTATTTTTTTATATAGGACCGGTTTTTCGCGGTTCAGCGGCCCTCTTTTTTAGAAAGTGGAAAGTCGTTTCGAAGTTGGGTAGGCAAAAATTCAGTTTTGTGGTTGTCGATCGAGGTCGAGGGTCAACAATGGCGACAACTGGTTAATGTTTGGTAGGATAAGTCGTAAACACGGTTAACGGCGGTGAACAAAATGAGACGGATGCAAAACGGTGTCGAACAATGCGCCCGGTCAGAGCGCGCGGGCCTGAAATTCCCCTGGGGAGTGGTGTGTTGTTTGGTGGTCGTCCCCTGGCTGGGTGCCTGTGAAATCAAAGACGAGGATCGCTGCAGCGAAGGAGAGTACTTCGAGGGATACGCCTGCTGGCCGATTGAGCCCGACAGCGGCACCCCGGATACAGAGGAACCGGAGGATACGGACACCAACACGGATGCGCTCCCTGAAGGGATGAACCAACCCTGCACGGGCCCGGGAAGCGAGGACTGTGCGGGCTACGTGGCTGACTTCTGTCTGGGGGATCCGTTTAACGATTACGTGGGGATCTGCACCATCAAGGATTGCACCACAGCACCTGACAACTGTCCCAGCGACTGGCGCTGCTGCAAGTTTCTCGAAATGGCCCAAATGCCCAACGCATGTCTCACGGCGGAGGATTACCAAGCTCAATCCGAGGCGGGATATTGCATCGAATAGGTCGACATTCAACAAGCGGGCGATGCGAGTTGGGGGAACGTGGGTTGCTCTGGCCACTATTGGCGCTGGTCGGGTGCCAGTTGGCCCTCCCCTCGGCCGCCCACGCCCAGGAAACCACGGTCCCCGAGCAGAGCGTCGAAGAGAAACTCGAAGCACTCGCTGAGCGACTGGAGAAAAACGAACAGGAGACCGCTGCGGTCAAAAAGGAAAACGAGCGCCTCAAACAGGAGGTCTCCGAGCTGACCCAGCGCGTGGACGAGGCCGAAGAGGCCGATCTGATCGAGAGCCTCTCCGGCAGTGAGGAGGGGGATCAGGGGCTGCAGATCTACGGTTTTGTCGATATGGGGATCTATTATTATCAGATTGATGATCATGAGTTGACCAACGGGGTCTTTCCCGACAGTGTGTCTTTTTCCGTCAATCGTTTGGTGCTCTATTTTTTGGCCCAGATGACCGACACCCTGAGCGCGCTCTCCGAAGTTCGGTTCACCTTCATGCCCCAGGGGTACGAACAGTCCATTAAAGTGGGGGCGTTCGGGTCGGACTACGAGCGGGTCGATACGACGATTTTCGATCCGGTGACTACCGAAGAGTATGTGTTGGGCGGGCTGGCCATCGAGCGCCTACAATTTACCTACTCCCCAATCGACTGGTTCAATATCACCGCCGGCCATTTTCTCACCCCGTTTGGTATCTGGAACGTGGACCACAGCCCCACGGTGCTGATCCCTACCCAACAACCTTTTTTCATGACCCAACAGCTCATTCCCCTGGCCCAGACCGGTATTCAGCTGTACGGCCGATTTTTCCCCACCGACAATTTTTACTTCGACTATGCCCTGACCGTCTCTAACGGCCGTGGCCCCACCGAGTCGGTCTACGACCTGGACCAGAACAAGGCCCTGGGGCTCAGTTTGAGGGGCACCTACGAGCGCGACGATTTCTTCCTCTCCATTGGGGGATACGCGTACTACGGCAAAACCACCGACATCAGCAAGCACATCGATGTGACCGAAGCCTCAATCGACAGAATGTACATCGCCATTCAAATCGAGGAGTCGTACAAGGAGTTCATCGCCGAATTCGACTTTCTATTGAAAATCAAGAATTTCAGACTGCAAAGCGAATATATGCGGGGCATCGTTCACTACGAAAAGCGCCCGCCGGTCATCTTTCCGGTGATCAGGATTCCGGTGATGAACGCCTCCCTGCAACCCGACTATATCAAGTGGTCTGTTTATGGATTGATGGCCTACGATATCGTCTTTGAGTCCGACGACGGCGGGATTATCTTCACCCCGTATGCGATGGTGGAGTACTGCCTCTTCTCCGACACGACCGAGGAGCACGCACCGATGGTCTACCGGGGGGGAATTAACTTTCGTCCGTCACCTTTCGTCTCATTGAAATATGAGCTGGTACGGCTGGTCATGCCCCATTCGGACTATATCAATCCCTTCTGGATTCACTCGGCTCAGGTGGCGATCTCGTTCTAACGGTCTCTTTTTCTCCTTGTGTTTACCGGGTAACAGGCCATGATGGCGGGGTGTTACACCTCTACAAAAGCAATCGCCTGGAGCGCCTCGTCGACGGCCTGGCCGAGTCGATTGAACAGCTGCCCCTGACACCTTTGGAGCCGGAAATAATCTGCGTGCAGAGCAGCGGCATGCGTGCCTGGTTGACGTCGCAGCTGGCCGATCGGTTCGGCATCTTTGCCAATGCCAAATTTCTCTTTCCCCGCGAGCTCATTGAGAATGTGCAGCGGGCGGTGCTCGGTGATCGAATGCCCGACCAGGCGCTGTTCCGCCGGGAACAACTCGTCTGGACGGTGATGGCCCTGCTGCCGGATTTGTTGGAAACCCAACCGTTCGAGCCGCTTCGCCGTTACCTGGACGGTGAGGAGACGTCGGCCAAGCAATGGCTGTTGTGCCAGAAAATCGCCCATCTGTTCGATGAGTATGCCCTGTATCGACCCGACCTGGTGCTCGGCTGGGAAGCCCAACGGTCAGCTTCGGGTCCCTTTGCCGTCGAAGCGAGCTGGCAGTCGATCCTCTGGCGCACGGTGGTCGAGATCCACGGATCGGCCCATGTCGCGCGCGCATCGACCCTCTTCTTCGAGGCCCTCCGGCGCGGAACGACTGCTGGGCCGAGTCTGCCCCGGCGGATATCGGTCTTCGGGATCTCCGCACTGCCCCCGTTGCACATGAAGGTCCTCTCCGGGTTGGCCCTGACCACGGAGCTCAATCTGTTTCTCTTGTGTCCCTCCTCTGCCTACTGGGCCCACATCCGCTCCCGACGGGAGATGACCCGGCAGATGAGCCTGCCGCTGGGGGATGACTATCCGTCGGCCGGTGATCTTCACTTCGAGGAGGGGCATCCCCTGCTGGCCAGCTATGGGAGATTGGGCCGGGATTTCCAACAGGTGCTCGAGGAAAATGTCGAACAGATAGCCTCGGACAGCGAAAACTTCGTGGATCCCCTCGTCGATCATGCGCCGACCATGCTGAGTGCGATTCAATCGGACATACTGAACCTGCGCACCCGTAGTGGGAAAAAATCCCGGTCGCGCCTGCGCCTGTCCGACGGGGACGATTCGATTCGCATCCACTCCTGTCACAGCCCGATGCGCGAGGTGGAGGTCATCCGCGATCAGCTCCTGGCGCTGCTCGACCGGGACCCGTCGCTTCGACCTGAAGATATGCTGGTCCTCACCCCCGACATAGAGGCCTACGCCCCGTTTATTCAGGCCGCCTTTCAGACCGACGCCGTCCGCGAATCACCGCTTCCGTTCACGATCAATGGGCGTGGAGTGCGCGCGGAGTCGCCGGTGCTCGACGCGTTTTTTTCGGTGCTCGATCTCGTCCCGGGACGGGTGACCCTGCACGAAGTGTTCGACCTGTTGGCCCAATCGGCGGTGCGAGAAAAGTTCGACCTCTCGGCCGAGGCGGTCGAAGCACTGTGGCAGTTGATCGGCGAGGCCGGGGTTCGCTGGGGTATCGACGGGGATCATCGGAGAGCTGCGGGGCAGCCAAAATTCGAAGAAAATACCTGGCGCTTCGGTCTTGATCGAGTGCTGCTCGGCTATGCCATGGCCGGCGGTCCCGAAGTCTGTTTCGGTGACCGCACCCCCGGCGGCGGGGTCGAAGGACAGCAGGCCCTGGTGCTGGGACGTTTCGTCGAGTTCGCCGAACGTCTGTTTCAGCTGGTGGCGACCCTCAACGGGGCCCATTCGATCCCCCGGTGGCAACAGCTGCTGGAAGAGATCCTCGACGGGCTGGTTACCCCTTCGGAGCACCATGCGGGTCAGCTCAAGCGTATTCGCCAAACCTTGGCCGAGTTGAGTGAGTTAGCCGCTCGGGGTGGGGTGGATCAACCGGTGGAGCTGGATCTGGTACGTCACGCCCTGCTCAGCGGTTTGAGCGACGAGCGATCGAACGCCGGGTTCACCCCGTATGGGGTGACTTTTGCCAGTATGCTGCCCTTGCGATCGATTCCGGCTCGGGTGATCGGGCTGATGGGGATGAACGACCTGGATTTTCCCCGTTCGCGCCAGGCCGTAGGGTTCGATTTGATGGCACGGCAACCGCGAATCGGGGATCGCTCGATGCGCAATGACGACAATTACCTGTTCTTGGAGGCCCTGCTCGCCGCGCGGGAAACCCTGGTGATCTCCTATGTCGGCCAGAGCAACCGGGACGGCAGCCTCCGTTCCCCGTCGGTGGTCATCGGCGATTTGCTGGCGGTGGCCCGGCAGAGTTTCACACTCCCCACCAAGAAGACAACTGTGGGGCACCAGCTGATGGTTTCACACCCCCTTCAGCCGTTCAGCCCCCGGTACTTCGGCGCCGGTGACGATCCCCGCCTATTCACCTATGCCGGCCAATATCTGGCCGGTGCCCGCGCCCTCGTCGGGGACCGGGAGCCCCAGCAGGCGTTTTTCGACGCGCCGCTGGCCGACCGCGCTGGCCCGGTGCAGCGGGTCGTTCAGTTGGACGATTTGATCGATTTCTATCGATCCCCTTGCCGGCATCTGTTCAAGAAGCGGCTCGGCATGCGCCTGGTTGACGATCTGCGCGAGGTCGACGATCGGGAGCCCGTGGCAGACCACCCCCTGCACCGGTTCCAGCTGGGGCCGATGTTTCTGCAGGCCGTGCTGAGCGATGTCGATCCGGGGCAGTTGTACGAGCAAATCCGGCGGCTGGGGATCCTTCCTTTGGGCACCCCGGGGGAGCATCGGTTTCGGGCGCTCTACGATCAGGTCGTGCCGATGGCCCGAGCTATCGATGAGATCGTCACCGGCGATCCGCGCCAACCGGTGGGACTCGATATCGATCTCGGAGGGGATCGCCTGATCGGTCAAATCGGCGCTCTATGGCCCGGGGCTCGGGTACTCTATCGACTGGCCGGCCTGCGGGCGCAGCAGCGACTCGAACTGTGGATCGGTCATTTGTGTATGGCCTGCACAACCGACGGGGAGCTGCCCGGCAAGAGTGTCTATTTCGGCCAGGGGAGCAAGGGTCGGCTCGAGCAAGTCGCCTTTGCTCGCGAGATCGAGCACCCCGAGCGGCTGTTGACCAACCTGATCGATTTGTATTGGGTGGGGCAGCGGGAGCCGTTGCGGTTCATTCCCGATTTGAGCCTGGCCATCGCTGTGAAGTTGAAGCCCCTCGGTCCCGATGATTCGGAGGGGTGTCGGGCGGCGATTCAACACGCGGTTCGCCAGTGGCGTGACAGCCCGACCGCGGATGACCCGGTGATCCGCCACGCCTTTGCCCCCGGCGATCCGGTAGAGGACACCGGGCCCAGTGACGAAAACGTGTTTCCCGCATTGGCCCTGCGGGTGTTCGCCCCCCTGTTGGCGAACGAGACATAAGGACGTGGCATGACACACCTGGACGCCAATCAAATACCCCTGCGCCGGGCCAATCTCATCGAAGCCAGCGCCGGGACGGGCAAGACGTACACCATCGTCTCGCTCTATCTGCGCCTGATCGCCGAGTCGGGCCTCGGCGTCGATCAGATCCTCGTCGTCACGTTTACTGAGGCGGCCACCGCCGAGCTGCGGGCGCGCATTCGGGAGCGGTTGCAGGAGGCCCTGGAGGCGGTCGTCAAGGGACGGTCCGGTGATGAGGTCATCGCCGCTTTCCTCCGGCGAAATCGTCGGCTGGTGCGCCATCGACTGCAGCAGGCGCTGCGCTCTTTCGATGATGCGGCCGTGTTCACGATCCACGGATTCTGCCGAAAGATCCTCGCCGAGCACGCCTTTGAGAGCGGGATTCCCTTCGGCCTGGAGCTGGTCGCGGATGTGAGCGCCCTGCACCGGGAGATCGCCTATGATTTCTGGGGTCGTCAGCTGTACCGGGCGCCGTTTTGGTTTGCCGACTACCTGATCGAGCGGGAGCGGGTCGGGCCGGAGCGCTTGGTGCCCTGGATCGACATCGCCGCCTCCCAACCCGACCTACAGCTGTTGCCGCAGGAGATCGATCCCTTTGACCTGGAGCGGTACCTGGAGGTGTATCGGCAGACCCGTGAGCAGTGGCAAACGCACGAGACCGAGATCCGCGAGCTGCTCCGAACCCATGCGGGGCTCAGGCGGCGGAGCTATACCCGCCCCAATCTGGCGCGATGGCTCGATCAGGTCGACCGATTCTTCGAACCGACCGAGCCCGTCCTGACGCCGAGATCCGATCGGGCCGGGGTCGACAAATTCACCACCTTCCGGCTGGCCGAAAAGACCGAGGCCGGTCACCCCCCACCGAACCACCCGTTCTTCGAGGGATGTGCCGAGTTGACGAGATCTTTCGATCGACAGCGCCTGGCATTCTATCGGCACCTCGTCGGCTATGCCGGGACTGAGCTGATCAAGCGCAAGCGCCTGGCATTTCAACACTCCTTTGACGATCTGCTACACCAGTTGGACCGAGCCCTGGCCTCAACGGCGGGCAACCGGTTGGTCAAGGCGATCACCGAGCGCTACCGGGCGGCCCTGATCGACGAGTTTCAAGATACGGATCGGGTACAGTATCGGATATTCAATCGCTTGTATGGTCGCGGTGATCGACCGTTCTTCGTCATCGGTGATCCCAAACAATCGATCTACGGATTCCGCGGTGCCGATATTTTCGCCTATCTCGAAGCGGTGCGAAACGTGGAAGATCGGCGGTACACCCTGCCCTTGAACTGGCGCAGTGACCCGGGCTTAGTCGCGGCGGTGAACACCCTGTTCGAGCGGGTGGCCGATCCGTTCATCTATCCCCAAATAGGCTTTTCGCCGGTGGCCCCGCGGCCCGGCGCCGTCGACTCGCTGACCATCGATGGTGCTCGGCCGGCGCCGTTGCAGTTTCTGTTCGTTTCCCGGGAGGAGGGGCCGCAGAAGAAAGGAATGCTCCTCAAGAGATGGGCCGAGCAGGTGGTCGCTGACCGGGTCGCCGCCGATATCGCCGAGCTGCTGCTGAGCAAAGCAATGATCGGTGCTCCGAGGCCCAAGCGGGTCGCTCCTGCGGACATCGCTGTGCTCGTGCGCAAGAACCGACAAGCCGAGTTGATCCAGCAGGCCTTGCGGGCGCGGGGAATTCCCAGTGTGACGACCGGTTCGAGGAGTGTATTGGATACGGTCGAGGCGACGGAATTGGCCCGGGTGCTCGCCGCGGTGGTTCATCCTGCGGATGCGGGACGGCTGCGCGCAGCCCTCGGCACCGAGCTCGTGGGCATGGCTGCAGATGATCTGGACCGCTTGTCAGAAGACGATCGGGCCTGGGAGCGTGTTGTCGATCAGTTTGTCGCTCTGCAGCATCGCTGGCTGAACAGCGGGATCTACGGGATGATCAAACGGTTCCTCTCCTTTTCACCCCACCCGGACGGATCGACGGTGCAGACCCGTTTGCTGCGGGGTCCGAGCGGCGAGCGTCGACTGACCAACCTGTTGCACCTGGCAGAGCTGCTGCAAACCCACGCCACGGCAAAACACCTCGGCCCCACCGGTTTGCTCCGGTGGTTCAACGATCAACGGGCCCTCGATCGCCAGCACGCGGATACGGTCCAACTGAGGCTGGAGAGCGACGCGGGGGCGGTTCAGTTGGTCACGATTTTCAAGGCCAAGGGGCTCGAGTATCCCATCGTGTACTGTCCGTTTCTTTTCGATGGGGGTTCCACTCAACCGTTTGCCAAGCCGTCCGCCAAGCCGGTTGTCTTTCACGACTCGAGCAGCGGTCGGGCCACCCTCGATCTGGGATCCGCTGACATCGACCAACACCGGAAATGGGCTGAGCAGGAGGAGGTCGCCGAATCGCTACGCCTGCTCTACGTTGCCCTGACCCGCGCGGTCCATCTCTGCCGGGTCGTCTGCGGGGGAATCGCCGGGATCGAGCGATCGGCGCTGGGCTTGCTGCTGCGCCCTGCCGAGGTGATGGGGGACCTCTGGCAACAGCAGCAACACCTCAAATCGGTGACCGACGATCAACTGCGCGCCACCTTGGACGAGCTCGGTCGACTCTCCGGCGGTGCCATCACCACCACCGATCTGCGGGAGCGCGACACCGTCTATGCCCCCCCACGGCATGCACCCCCTCTCCTCACCGGGAGAACGCCAAAGCAAAAACCGCCAACTCCCCGTCAGTTGCACAGTTTTACCCGTCTCACGGCGTCGGGGGGAACACCGACCCCTGAACAGCTCGCCGGTAGAGATCGGGATGAGCTGGGTCGATCGGCGAGCGCCCGAGCCCAGGCGGACGAAGGTGCCGCGACGATTGCCGGCGCCTCACCGTTGATCCCCTTTGATCGGGGGGCCAATGCTGGCAACTGTTTTCACGAAATATTCGAGCACTTGGATTTCGCTGCAGCAGATGGACCGGCCGTTGATCAGGTGATCACGGACACCCTCGAGTCCTATGGATATGATGCACAGAAATGGGGCCCCATCGTGGGTCAGGGCATTCAATGGTGCCTCGACACCCCCCTTACCGAAGGCGATCCGCAGTTCACTTTGCGCGCCATCCCCCTCGCCCACCGATTGAACGAACTGGAGTTCGCCGCGCCGGTGTCCGAACCGAGCAACGAGCGTTCCCCGGGACTGACCGCCGGGGGACTGGCCGCAGAGTTCGAACGACGGGCCAGCGGGGCGGTGCCCGCGGGCTACGCCGAGAGCGTTCGTCAATTGGGC
>JANQET010000396.1 GCA_028278265.1 Myxococcota bacterium | reverse complement strand
TTCAGGTGTTCTGTCGCTGCGGGCTCGCTGAGCCGCTCCTGGGGACCCGTGGTCTCGGTTGCGGCCTCGCCGTTGGTTCCCTCAGCAGCTGAACTGTCGCCGGTAGCGCGCAGGGATCCCGTATCGCCGGTCTGCCAGGGATATTTGATCCGGGTATGGTACATATTGGCCAGGGTGTCAGTGAGTGTGTTGGCGATGATGCGCAAATCGCTCAGGCTCAGCCCGGTCTCGTCCAACTGGCCCTGGGAGAGCTTGTAAAAAATGATCCGCTGTACCAGCGCCTGAAACGCCGACTTGTCCGGATTCTCCACCGTCCGGGCGGCCGCTTCGATAGCGTCGACGATCATCAGGATACCGGTCTCTCGGGTCCAGGGTCGATGTCCCGGGTACTGAAAATCCCGCACCGTCAAATTCCCCGGATTGCCCGCCGCTTGATTTTTCTCCCAGAAGAACTCCAACACGCTCTTGCCGTGATGGCTGTACGAAAATTCCACAACATCTTCGGGTATCCCTTCGGCGCGCAGCACCCGTGTCCCTTCGACGACATGGCTGAAAATACGCTGGGCCGATTGCTCGGGGTCGAGCTCATCGTGCGGGTTGGGGCCACCCCCCTGATTCTCGATGAACAGATCTGGACGTACACTCTTGCCGACGTCGTGATAGTAAGCACCCACCCGAACCAACAGGGCGTTGGCACCGATGGCGTGGGCGGCCGCTTCGGCAAGATTGGCGATCGCCCGGCTGTGCTCCCACGTCCCCGGGGCACGCTCTCGAAGCAGCTTGATCAACCGCTGATCCAGCTCCTGCAGATCCTGCAGCCGGCCTCGGGAGACCTCGCCCACGAGCTGCCCGGTCACCGGGGTGAGCAGCCAGGCAAACAGGCCAGAGGCCAATCCCCCAATCAGTGCGCTGATCCACAGAGAATATCGAGGATCGATGTGCTCAGTCAGATCATCGTGAATGTTGAGCGTGCCGGCAAACACCAGCGTGGACACCGCAGTGGCCATCACCGCGACCCAGGCCGCTATGGCCCCGGCCTTGAGGTGGACATAGGCGCGATGTCGCTTGCCCAGAGACGCGATCGCCGCCAATCCGGAAATCAGGAATACGAGAAACAGTTCAAAATCGAAATTGAGTAGGGAAGCGGCGAGCAACGAGGTGATCACCGCTGCAAACAACGACAGCTGCTTGTTGAAAAAATAGGCCGTCAGCAAGGGCACCAAAACGATCGGTAGAACGAACGCGGGCAACGCCGTAAAGAGCAGCAGTGCTTTGCAGACCAGCAACACCACTGTCAGCAGCAAAAAAACGGCGATCTGGGCCCGCAACAGCCGGGCCCGTCCCATTTCGCGACGGCTCATGAAAATGGTGAGCAATAAACAGATGACAAAGCAGAAGACAAATGTGCCGAGCAACTGTTTATCGGACAGGGGCCGGCGAGCGGATTCGAAGGCTTTGACGAGCTCCGAGCATTCACTGCGAGGTCTCAGCTGGGTTCCCCGCTGGACCATCCGCGGACAGGCCGACGAGACCGTGGAGAGGTAGTGAAACTCGTTGCGCAGCATGGTGATGCGAAAATAGTGGGACGGCAAACGCACAGTGACCGGCGCGGGCTCTCCGGCGGTTACCCGCCAAGCAGGACTCAACAGCTCGCACTTCGACACGAGGGTCCACAAACTGGCGAAGAGCAATGTCAGGATCGCGCTGGACAGGGCGGTGGCATGAACACGGGAGCGTAGATTGTGCTTTGGTTTTTGTCTGCTCAATACAAAACCTTATCCTGCCAAACGCTCAACTCGAATGCCGCAATTTATTCACGATGTCCATTAAAAAGGAATTTTTAAATTATACTATTTTTGATCTATAACAGTTTTCGGAATGTTTATTACCGCCTAACGACCATGAGCGCTTTTTTTATACGGTTGCTCCTCATCGCCGCGGTTTCATCGTGGTCCGTATCATCCATGGGTACCATAAGGTCGATACCACACCCATCGAAGCCGGTCAAAACGACAACGGACAATCGGCCCGCGCCCGAAGTGCCGCCGATCCCCGTCCAAAACGACCCCCAAACGACCACTGATGCCTCTCCGGCCGCCGACGAGGCCGAGCCCTCACCCGGGAAAAAGAAGCGCACCGTTGAGAAGCGGCGGCACAAGAAACGGGTCCGAAGGTGCTACACCGGGGCCAGCCCCCGTCAACGCCGGACGATCAGGCGCTGGCAACGGGTACCGCGCATCCGTAAGCCCAAATATCGGGAGGGGTTTCGCGATCTGGTCATTCACTCGGTGAATCTGGGGGAGCGCATTCGAGTTTTCCCCTTTTTACCCAACGGAGAGTTGGACCCGGCGGTGATGGATCAGATCGAAAACGCCCTGCGGGACAAACACACTGCAGCCAGCCATCCCATTCACCCTCGGCTCGTCAAATTGATCTACCGGTTAGCCGATCACTTCAAGGCCCGACAAATCAATATCATCTCGGGATTTCGGGAAACGCGGGAGAAGAACGAGGGGTATCACGGTAAGGGCCGGGCCGTCGACATCGTCATTCCCGGCGTATCCATCGCCGCCCTGGCCCGCAAGGCGCGTCAGCTGGGTCGCGTGGGGGTGGGTCTGTATCCCAATTCCGGCTTTGTCCATCTCGACGTGCGCACCGGTCCCTCCTATTTTTGGATTGATCGATCGGGCCCGGGGAAACGGAGCTGCCTGCGCCGGGTGCTGACCAAGACCGCCGCCAAATGGGATCGGCGATGGCGGCCTCGCCACGATGAACCCAAACGCCACAAGAACCGCAAAGGAAAGCTGCGCGGTGCGTTACCGGCACCGACGGTTGTCGTGGAAAACCAGACAATTGCCGAAGAACAAAGTGACCTCAATTCCATCCCAGAGCATGGTCTATAAGCGACTGTCATGCTAGTATCCGGATTCATGAACGCCGCGAAAACGACAATCCTCGTCCTTTTTTTGCTGACCGGTGCGGTCGGCTGCCAGGACAAAATGGAGGCGATCAGTCAAATCACCAAGTTTCGCGTGATGGCCGTTCAAGCTGATCCGCCCCAAATCCGCCCGGGCGATACGACGACCCTGCGGGTGCTGTTCGCCGATCCCAAGGGCGAGGGCCGCACGGTGACCATCGGCTGGATGATCTTGGCCGGTCTGTTCACCCCCGGCTCGAGTCTCCCGGATACCACCGGGATCCCCGGCGACGCGGGAGTGGACGAACCGGATCCATTGTTATGGATCCCCCAGCTGGCCAGCGCCGCGGAGGGAGGTGACGCCTATGTCGTCCCAACCTTTGCCGAGGACATTGTTCCGCGCATACCGGAGGGTGAAGACCAGCTGAAAGCGACAGCGATCGTGCTGCTCTGCGCCGGCGGTCAACTGCCCGAGATGACAGAATTGCCCGAAATATCAGAACTTTCCGGTTTAAAAGAACTGTGTGTGGGCGGGGACGGGTTGGTCGCGCTCAAGTCATTGACGATCACCCAAACAGCCCCCCTGGGTATCAATCCCCAAATCGCCAGTCTCAATTTCAATGAGCAACAGATCCAGCCCATCGACCA
The DNA here is from genome assembly GCA_028278265.1 of Myxococcota bacterium. Taxonomy (GTDB): domain Bacteria; phylum Myxococcota_A; class Polyangia; order JAAYKL01; family JAAYKL01; genus JANQET01. Next base: position 48,237 of record JANQET010000396.1, on the reverse strand, counting down.
AACCGACGACGGGCAAAAAGCCGTGCAAGAGGATCCCAATATATTTGTCTGCGAAGGTCAGGACGGCTGCCGCGATACCGTTCCGATTGAATCCTACTTGGAACCGGCAACCGTCGGTCAGGAACGGAGCTATATTTCGTGGTTTGTCACCGGTGGGCAGTTCACCGCCGACCGTTCGGGAACAGCCGATGAGTCGGGCGCCGGACCGTACAAAGTGGAATGGCTGCCCCCGCGCAAAGGGGGAAGCTTCATGCTGTGGGCGGTGGCCCACGATTTGGCGGGCGGGGTCAGTTGGCGCTCCTACCGCATCGAGGCGGTGGCCAACGGGGGCTAATTCAGCTTTTTTGCGTGTTCTTAAATAGAAGCGTATTTTAACAAATGAATATGGATGTAAACTGCGAAAAATGTAGTACTGAATACTCTCTTGACGAAACCCTGGTCGGTCCGACGGGCACCTCAGTCCGCTGTACCAGCTGCGGTCATGTGTTTCGGGTGATGGCCCCGGCGGGCAGCCGGCGGGATTCCGTTGAATGGCAGCTGCGCCAGGGGGACGGGTCGACATACCCCTTTGAACGGCTCGGCGTGTTGCAGCAATGGATTGCCCAGGGAAAGGTCTCTCCGGACGACTTCCTCTCCAAGGGGGGACAAAAGTGGAAACGGCTGGGGGACATTGCCGAAATCAAACCATTCTTCACCGCGGCCCAGGCGATGGCCAACCCATCGAACAAACCTGTGGCCGCAGGATACCCGCGCGCCGAAAAGCGTGATCCGGACGAATCGGAGCGAAACACAACCACCCGAGCAGCGGGGTTGGCGCCACGACCTCAAATTCAATTCGATCCCAACAATAATCCCCAGGACCAGGAAACCCTCTGGCCCGATGCCCAAACAGAAGATCTGACCCCGACCACGATTCTGCAGAAACCCGAGCAATTGTTGGCATCCGCCCGCCAGGACAAGTTCAAGGATCTCCCTTCGGAGGTGGGGTACGCACCCACCCTCCCCGGCAAGAAAAACCCGCCACCGGACCCAGCTCAGGCAGCCGGAGGGGCCCGACCCGGCGGCGAACTCCCACCACCAGGCTCACAGGGAATGGTGGGCACCTGGTCCGAGCCGGGCGCCAATGATCCGGATTTCTCGGACATTCCGGTTATCGAGGAGGGTAACGAGTGGCACCAGGGACAAGGGGCGGGCGTTGACGCCAAGAGTCCCGCCTGGGCCGACAGTCAAGCCGAGCTCAACCGATACGACGAGCAGGAGATGAGCTCCCTACCCCCTCCCCGACGCCGAATAGGCAGTTGGATCGCCCTGGTGCTCGTAGTGGGACTGATTGGCGGAGGCATCTATCTCATCAAGTTCAAACCCCAAGTGATCAGCGGGGCATTCGGCGGACTGCTCAACCTGACCGACTCGGATCGACACAAAGATTTCTTTGTGCGGGGTCGTGAGAGTTTTCTGCTCGATTCCGAGGTCAACTACCGACAGGCGGACCGGGAGTTCCACCAGGCGCTGGCGCTCAATGAGAACCACGCACCCTCGCTGGCCGGACTGGCCGAGTTGTACAGTGTCTGGGCGCAGTACCTGCGCGACGCCGAGCTCGACGCGCGGGCCGACGCAGCCGAAGCCACCGGGCAGGAGGCCGAAGCACACCTCAAGGAGGCGGAGCGACTTCACCGGGAGTTCGAAGAGAAACTCGCCGAGGGACTGCAAAAGGCCAATCAAGCGCTGGTCGCCAGTCCCACCGTTCCCGCGGTTCATCGCGCCGCAGCCGACATCAAGCGCCTCGAAGGGGATCTCGAGGAAGCAAAACAGCAACTGAAAAAAGCAAAAGGAGCGGCCCCCGACCCGGAGACCGACTACGTCGCGGTACTGATTGCCCTCGATTCCGGCTCGACCGCCGCCCCCCTGCTCACCCAACTCGATGCGGTGATCAAGGCGGAGCCGCTCATCCGCGCCATGTACCGGCGCGCCCGGGTGCTGGCCAGCACCGGTGAGCTCTACCAGGCACGGGCCGCGCTCGCCGCGGTGACCAAGCTCAACTCGGATCACACCAGCGCCAAAGCGTTGCTCGACCGCATCGAATCGGGCAAGACCGTATTGCTCGGCCCCAGCGCCACTGCCGAGCAGGCCGCGACCGAACCGGGCTCATCGGCTGCAGCGGATGCCGGCGTACCCCAAACGGCCCGCCGGAAATCGACCGCGACCAAGCCAAAACCGGCCGTCACCTCCCGCAAAGACGAAAAATGGGCAGCCCCGGCGCCAACGGGCGGCAGTCCCGATTCGATGCTGATGCGCGCGGTCAAACTGCAGCGATCCGGTCAGACCACACAAGCGATCTCGCTCTACGAGCGGGTGCTCATCCAGTCCCCCAGCAACATCGACGCCTTGGCTGGCCTGGCGCAGTGCCAGCTCTCTCGCCGATCATACGGTCAGGCGATCGCCAAATTCAGGCGCATCCTCAACATCAACCCATCGTACGCGCCGGCGCTGTTTGGTTTGGCCCAGGCGTTCGAAGCGACCGGTCAGCAGGAACAGGCGGTAAAGTACTACAAACAATACCTCAGCCGGCACCCCTCCGGACGCAAAGCTTCGGCCGCCCGAAGCCGCCTGAAAAACCTCGAGGAGAGCCTCTCTGCTGCCCAACCCGCGCCGGCAAAAGAAGAGCCAGTCGCTCCGCCGCCCACTCCGTCTCCGGTGGTCATCGAGTCGCCCACACCGGACGCGGATGAAGCGGCCGACGCGCCAGAGCCGCCACCGGCCCAGCCGCCGGTCGAGAAGAACGAGCAACCCGCTGCCCCTTCCGGCGACACCGTTCCGTAAGCGATCAGAGGAGTAAAGTATGTGGATCCGGTTACTGACACGAGCGATTCTGTTAACGCTGACGATCGGCTGCAGCCTCGACCGGGATCAGCACGATCAAAGCGCCGGCCAAACCAAGGGGCCCAGTGCAGTGCTGTTTCACCTCGACGGCCCGATGCCCTCGTTTTCCGGAACCTCGAGCCTGTTCGCCTCCCAGGGGCGGAGCCAGTACAAGTTGGAGCGACTGTTGAACCGGGCGGCGGACGACATCCAGGTTCAACACGTGGTGATCCACTTCGGCGCGTTGGAGCTCTCGTTTGCCCGGGCCGGGGAAATAGCCGCCGCGGTGACCAAACTGGCCAAGGCGGGCAAGCCGGTCACCTGCCACCTGGATAGCGCGGACAACTTGACCTATTTTACCGCGGCGCAGGCGTGTCCCCGCGTGTTGATCAGTCCGGCCGGAAGTATCGACGCCGTCGGGCTGGCCCTCGAAGCGCTGTACATCCGCGAGCTGCTGGCCTCCCTGGGGATCGTCGCCGACATGATGAGTGTGGGCAAGTACAAGGACGCCGCCGAACCCTTGCTGCGCGACAGCATGTCCGAGGCATCGCGGGAGGCCGCGCAAAGCCTGCTCAGCGAGCTGCACCACCTGTTCGTCGCCGCTATCGCCAAAGGGCGCGGTCTCGAACCGGCGCGGGTCGCCGAATTGATCGACGACGGTCCCTACGACGCAAAGACTGCCGTCAAGCTCGGACTGGCGGATCAGGTGAGTCCCTTGGGGCAATTCCTCGAGCAGCTGCGGGACAAGTATCCGGCCGGGGTGATCGACGACTACGGCAAGGCGCCCCCCAAGCCGTTCTCTTTCGGCGAGCTGCTCAAGATGTTCGGTCGAGGGCAAGCTGACGAGCCGAAAACCAATCAAAATCCCCACCTAGCCCTGATCCAGGCCATCGGACCGATCACCGGCGGAACGTCGGAAGAGATGTTCGGCCAGATGGAGACCGTGTACGACCTGGATCTTGTGAAATCGATCAACCAGGCCGCCAGGAGCGAGGCAGTCCGCGGGGTGGTGCTGCGAGTAGACAGCCCCGGTGGGGACGCCCTCGCCTCGGACAACATCTGGATGGCCCTGCGCGCCTGTGCGGAAAAGAAGCCGGTCATCGTCTCACTGGGGGATGTGGCGGCCTCCGGCGGATACTACATCGCTTCGGCCGGGACCGAAATCTTCAGCTCAGCGGCGACGATTACGGGATCGATCGGCGTGGTCGGCGGCAAGATCGTGTTCAGCGAGGCCGCGGCCAAGTATGGCATCAAAACCGAACGACTGACCACCGGCAAACGGGCCGCCTGGTCCAGTCCGTTCAGCAAATTCAGCGACGACGAACGCGCCGCGATCTCCAAATTGATGCACACGGCCTACGACCTGTTCATCGAGCGGGTCACCACCGGGCGAAAGTTGGAGCGGGAAAAGGTGCTCGCCGTGGCCGAGGGTCGCGTTTGGACCGGCTCACAGGCGTTGAAACACGGGTTGGTCGACAAGCTCGGCAATCTCGACGACGCCCTGGCCCGCGCCCGGGAGATCGCCTCCCTGCCCGCCGGCGCACCGGTGGAAATGCTGCCGCGAACCAAGAGCTTCATGGAGCTGCTCAGCGAAGCGCTCTCGGAGTCGGAGTCGCCCGAGGTGAGGCTGATCGCCCAACGGCCGTCTGCCAAACGCGCGTTGGCCATGGGGCAGCTGTTGCTTCACAGACGCATCCTCACGTACGCCCCCATCCTGTTCGAGATTTACTAGATCTCGATGTTTGCCCCGATCCTGTTGGAGGGAACCGGCCTGCACACCGGCGCGCACTGCGTCGCTCTGGTGGAAGCGGGCTTGCCGGGTACCGGCGGGGTGCTGATCATCGACGACTCCTCCTTTCCAATCACCATCGAGGCGGTCGACCCGACCGCGGTGAGAAACACGACCGTGCACGGCGTGAAGACCGTCGAACATCTGCTGGCGGCATTGGTGATCTGTGGTGAGCTCGATGTCCGCATCACCGTGCAGGGGCCGGAGCTCCCGATCCTCGACGGCAGCGCCGAACCGTGGCTCAGCGCGCTCCTCGAAATGGGTGCCGCACCGACCCCCCGGTTCGTCACTTGCCAAGACCCGGTCGAAATCTCGGTCGGACCTTCGCTGGCGATAATTGCCCCCTTGACGCCGGCGGGCAAACCGACCATTGAGTTATCCATCGACTTTCATCGACCAGAGCTCGGCCACCAGCGGATCGTCTTCGCGCCCCTTGACGATGATTTTGCGGGCACCATCGCTCCGGCCCGCACGTTCGCGCTGGTCGACGATGCCCTCGAGCTCCGCCAAGACGGATGGGCCAAAGGGGGCAGCTTGGACAACGCGCTGGTGATCGGCCCGGACGGACCGATCAACGAGCAGGGGTATCGGCTCACCGATGAACCGGTGCGCCACAAACTGATCGATGCCCTGGGGGATCTGTTCTTTTTAGGCGGCCTCCCCTGGGCCACGGTGAAGCTGGTCAAACCGAGCCATCGCTTGATGCACGAATTGGTCCGTCGAGCCCGACCGCTGGTTCAACAGGGGGCCCCGTGAGCGCGCGTCGGTATCTCTTCGGGCAACTGCCGTGGCAGATCTGGCTCATCGCCGCCACCTCGGCGGTGGTGATGTCGGGTTTCGGCATGATCGTGCCGCTCATTCCCGTATACGGCGAACGACTCGGCGCGACCGCCTTTGACTTGGGCCTGTTGATGAGCGCCTTTTTCGTCGGTCGCCTGCTGGCTCAGCTCCCTGCCGGCGCCTCAGCCGATCGCCTGGGTCGTCGGTCGGTGTTGATCCTGGCCCTCGCCGGATACACCGGCACCTGCGTGGGCTATGCGATGACCAGCGGTCCGGTCGGGCTCATCGTCTTCCGCTTGCTCCAGGGACTGGCCTCGGGATTTTTCGGGGTTGCTGCCAGGGCCCTGCTCAACGATTTGTGCGGTCCCGATTCCCGCGGCACAGCACAGGGCATCTACTCCTCGTCCGTGAACTTCGGCTTCTTCGCCGGACCGGTGCTCGGTTCGGTCACCGCGAATCATCTGACGATTCACGCCCCATTTTGGATTGCCGCAGCGCTCAGCGCCGTCGCCCTGATCACCCTCGTCATCGTCCCGGTGCGCGCCCCTTCCCGACAGGCGGTTTCGACGACGACGCGTCCCCGGATCCTGCCAAAACCCTGGTCCTACCGCCGGGTGCGACTGTTGGCCGGGGCCAATTTCGGTTTCATGGCCGGCCTGGCGGTGATCATGACGCTTTTCCCCATTGTGGGTAAGGCAGAAGTGGACGGGGGCATGATCTTTGTCGGCGCCGCCCTCACCATCGCCGGATTCTTCGGCCTGCTCACCGGACCACTGATGGGCCGTCTGAGCGATGTACACGGCCGCTGGCGCTTGATGTTCCTCGGTGCCCTGCTCACCGCTGCCGAGGGAACCGCGCTATTGCTCACCCGCAACCCCTGGTGGATTGCCGGTGGCTTTGCCCTGGGCGGCATCGGTGCGGCGGCGTTCTTGAACAGTCTTCACGCGTCGATCGGCGATCTGTCAACCGCGCCAACCAGGGGCATGGCCACGGGCTTCGCCGGACTGGCCGGGCAAAGTGGCGGTATCGTCGGATCGCTGCTCGCCCCGTGGATTTGGTCGATCACCGATCTGGCGATTCCCTTTGGGTTACAGCTCGGCGCCACCGCACTCACAGTGGTACTGATCATTCAGTTCAGTCGGATTAAAACCGCCCGCTCCAGCCGACCCGCCGAGATCAGCGAAGCGACCATTTCCAGTTGATTTCCGCTTGGCCTCAGGCCATATATCGATTCAGGGTGGTCCGGCGCAGCGCGGGCCAGCGGAGCAGCAACGGGGCCAACTCGTAGAGCACGTGACCGAGTCCTTTTTGTTCGAGCACTTCTTCGGTGCGCCGGTGCCGGGCGGCCAACTCGGGTATGAGGGCCGATCGATAGTGGGGATCCACCATCTCCCGCGCGACCTCGCGGCCCGAGATCAACGCCTGTGCAATGCCCTCGCCGGTCAGCGGGGAGGCCAAGCCGGCCGCATCACCGGCGAGAAAAACGCGGCCGAATCGATGACCGCTATACTGGCAACCGATGGTGCCCACTTCGAGCCGGCCGTCTCCCGATCCCAAGTTGAACCGGGTGAGCCAGGTGAAAAACGATCGTTTGAGCTCGGCCATACCAACGGAACGACTGGATGCGCCACACCCCAGCCGCAGCGCATCGCTCCCGGGAAAGGCCCAGCCATACCCGGCGCCGAACAGGTGGGGCGCAAACCAGACCGACGGTCGGTTGAGATCGATTCCCCTCTCCCGAGCCAAGTCCGGATCCAGTCGAATTTGCCATCCCGTGGCCCAATGATCCCGAGGCAGCCCGAGCAGCCGGCGTACACGGGACGATGCCCCGTCCGCTCCGATGAGGTGGTCAGCCGTCACCGGACCGTGACTCGTGCTGACGCGGGTACCATCGAACCGGTTCTACCGCACCCCGAGCCGCAGATCGACGCCCAGACCAGAGAGGGTTTCGAGCTGAGAGTGGGTCCAGCTCGGGCGGTCGATGGTCACCAGCAGCATCGACTCCGCGCGCAGCTCGCTCTGCCAACGGGAAGAGTGAACCGTCAACGAGTGAAATCCCCTTGCGTGAACGGGCAGGGCGTCCGGATCAATCGACGCCCGCTCCACACCGGAGGCGGTCAGTCCCCCGGCGCAAGCCTTGTGGCCCACAGCTCGGTGCTTGTCGATCAGCACCACCCTGGCCCCTTGCTCGGCCAGTGTTCGGGCTGCAGCCATGCCGGCCGGCCCTGCGCCAACTACAAGGGCGTCGTACTTTTCTCCCGTATTCATAAATTCAACCACTCCGTTGCGTATGATGCGACGAACCGATACTATATGATGTCATGACGACCGTCGCCTCAGAGATCGAGCTCATCCGATCTAACATCTCTTCACTTATCGAGGCGAGGAAAAAGGCGCGCATGTGGTTCTGGCGCACCAGCATTTCATCGCTGACAGCCGCGGGTCTGTGGATTCTCATTTACGTGTTCGCGTCGAAAAATGCCGGGGTCAAAGAGAGCTTGGCGATCATCGTCGGCGCCATTCTGATGTGGGTGCTCTTTTTCTGGACCTCCCTGCTCATCATCAAGCTCAACAGAATCACCGCCGAGATCAAACGGCTCGAGCGCAAGTTCATTTCCCTGGCCACCGCCGCCAGTGAAGATAGCGACGCCTCCGCCTAAACGACCATCGTTTTGGTTTATGTCCTCAATCGTTGCAGGCGCAAAATCGCGAGTAGCCGGATTCTGCCGCGGAGGCAGTTGTCTCCGGGCTACTGGATCGATGACAACGGGGCAGCGGGGAGGCGGCGCGCTTGGCACACCCCACCGCGTTGACGCCGGCTGAGCCGGAAGCACCGCTGGTGCCGCCGAACACGTCGCAGATGTGCTGACAGTTGCTCGACGTTCCCCCACTGCCCGCGTAGTCCCGCGTACCGCTCTCGTTGTAGCCCCCGTGAGTGGCACAGACCGAGGCACACGATTGTCCCGCCGCGCCCAGATACCAACAGTACCCCCCAATCTCCACCCCACCGCACGACGGGGTATCGGTATCTGAATCTGAATCGGTATCTGCGTCGCCATCCGTATCGGTATCTGCGTCGCCATCCGTATCGCTATCCGCGTCGCCATCCGTATCGCTATCCGCGTCGCCATCCGTATCGCTATCTGTGTCGGCGTCCGTATCGCTATCCGCATCCGTATCGCTATCTGTGTCGGCGTCCGTATCGCTGTCCGCATCCGTATCCGAATCGATGTCTGAGTCAGCATCACTGTCCGCGTCAGTGTCCGTATCCGTATCACTGTCTGTGTCCGTGTCACTGTCCGAGTCGGCGCCGGTGTCTGCGTCACCGTCCGTATCACTATCCGTATCGGTATCGCTATCTGCGTCACTATCCGCATCCGCATCGGAATCGCTATCCCCGTCCCCATCGGCGTCGACGTCACCGTCGGCATCACCTCCCGCGCTGGTGTCCTCCAACTCGGTGTCACCCGAGTCATCATCATCCGCCTCGCCATCGGGATGCAGCTCCACGGATGCACAGCCGATCAACAGGACAAACACCAGCCTCAACAATCCCAGCGTGCTCTCTCGAATTTGTTCAGCGATCATCGCGGTTTCTCATGATACAATTTCATCATTAACACAAAAATACAGCTATATAGTACCACTATATATCGAGATTTTGTGATTTTTTTGGAAAACGGTGCAATTCGAGATCCCCTTTTCGAAAAAAATCGACCAAATGTCAGATACTCTGGGCGCCCGACAATACCCCTAGCTGAGGATGGCCGGCACTTTTGTTAACCGGGAACGCACCGGTGTTCCCTTTTTTGCTTGGAGATCACTATGAAATCGATGGTTCAGCTCTTGGTCTTAAGTGGGTTTGTGCTGCTCTTGGGTCCCCTCCACTGCGAAGACGACGATCCCGGTTCAGGGGGAGATGCGGACACGGATGCGGACTCGGACTCGGATTCGGATACCGACACCGATACGGATACCGACAGTGACGCGGACACGGACGCAGACGGTGACGCGGATGCCGATACGGACGCCGATACCGACAGTGACACGGATACGGACAGCGATACGGACGCCGATACCGACAGTGACACGGATGCGGACACCGATACCACCGGAGAAAGATCGCTCGTCGGATGGATCGTCCCCTCCGGAGGCGACTCGACCGGCGGGACCTTGAAGCTCGGCGGAGGCATTGCCGCCTGGTACGCCGGGCTACGCAGCGCCAACGGCACACTGGAACTCGAGCATCTCAGCTTTCCCGGTCAACTCAAATGAGGAACGAATGGGTCAATAGAAAGGAACCGCCTATGAAAACTATCTTTATTATAACTTTCACATCATTGATTTTGAGCACATTCGCCGCTGTCGCCCAAGCCAAAGTCCCCACCACCATGACCTATTCGGGAACACAGCATCTGGAAGCGACTCCGCGATCCACGGAGGGAGCAACAACAGAGCGACGGCTGAGCTGGCAACGGTGAGCGGAGGAGAACACAATGAGGCTGCGGATCGCATGGCTGTCGTGAGTGGGGGGAGATTTAATGACGCTAAGGGCTATGGTTCCACAGTGAGCGGCGGGTTCTTAAACGAAGTATATGCAGAGGATGCAACCATCGGGGGGGGGGCGCACACCACCATTTACGCCCTACCGGAATCAAATGAATACGACTGGGTCGCCGGGGATCTCATCGTGCCGGACACCAATCCATAACCGTAAAGTCAAAAGGGCAACCACGGGGAGTTGCCCCCACGGCCAGTTCTTCCCATCTTGCGGGAAACCGAATGTCTTTCCGGACATCTAAAAAAGGTCAGTCCAGCACGTCCTTATATTTTCGGTACAACCCCCTGAACTGATGATAGGAGAGCCCGAGGCGGTGGGCGGCGCTCTTTTGGTGGTAGTTGGTCTCGCTCAAAGCCCGTTTGAGCAGCCCCAGCTCCAGCTCGCGAATCGCCTCTTTGAACGGCCGGTTGGATAGTTCGGCAAGTGGTGCGGATGGTTCAGTGATGTCACGATTCCCTGCCGCTGCCGGCACCGGTGCCTCGGGTTCGCCGAACGGCTTCGCCAATCCACCGATCCGGCGAAAGGGATCGAGCTCAATGCCGCGAATTCGACTGTCCGTGGCCCGGTAGACAGCCCGCTCGACGGCATTTTTGAGCTCCCGGATGTTTCCCGGCCAAGGGTGGGCCTCCAGCGTTTCTTGCGCTCGCGGACTGAACTGGGGCGGCTCCGTGCGTCCCAGCTCCACTGCCATTTGTACGGCAAAGTGGCGGGCGAGGAGTCCGATGTCTTCGGCGCGCTCCCGCAGGGGCGGCAAGAAGAGCACCTCAAAGGACAACCGATCCAACAGGTCCTTTTTAAACGTTCCCTGGTCGGCCATCGCCGGCAGATCCGCGTTGGTCGCACCGACGATGCGCACATCCACCGCGGTCGACTTGGAGCTGCCTACCCGCTCGAACGTGCCGTATTCGACGATGCGCAGAATCTTCTCCTGCGCTTCAATGGGGATGAGGCCGATTTCGTCGAGAAAGAGGGTTCCCCCGTCCGCCGCCTCAAAACGGCCGGTCCGGCGATCCACCGCCCCGGTAAAGGCACCCGCATCGTGACCGAATAGCTCAGAAGTGATCAGGCTAGGGGTCATCGCCGCACTGTTGAGCGTGATGAAGGGTTCCTGCCAACGGGTCGATAGGTAGTGAATCCGCTTGGCGGCCAGCTCCTTGCCGGTTCCCCGCTCACCGATCAGCAGCACCGGTCGATCCACTTTGGCTGCCTGAGAGAGGTTTGCCTGAAACGTCAGGAAGGCCTCGGACTGTCCCAGCGCTTCGTCGATTCGCACCGCATCTACCGGCTTCATTTCAACCCTCCAGGTAAATAATGCCATCTATTTGGTTAAATTTACCAAACTGGCGTCGATTCTTCCACAAAAAACAAGAGGGGACTTTCGCCGATTTCGATTTTTATTAAATAAAATCAGCATGTTAATAAAAAACAGAAGCATTGGCACGCCCCGTGCAGATTTCCGGGTGTGTTGACCGGGAGACGGTCAACGGGGCTGACCGACAACCACTATTGAGGCCAATGGAGGCAAGATCATGGGCGTTTTTACCAGACTGCGCGATATCGTGAATTCCAACTTCAACGCAATGCTAGACAAAGCAGAGGATCCCGAGAAACTGATCAAGATGATGATCAATGAAATGGAAGACACGCTGATCCAAATCAAGTCCAGCGCCGCATCGGCGATCGCCAACAAGAAGCAGGCGGAGCGGGCTCTGGCCGAAAGCCACAAGCGCGCCGAGACCTGGGAGAAACGGGCGCAGCTGGCGATCAACAAGGGTCGGGAGGATCTGGCTCGCGAGGCGCTGCTGGAGAAACGCAACTTCGTGCGCCAGGCCGACGAGCAACTGCGGGAGCTGCCGGAGTTCGACGTGCTGGTCGAACAGTACCAGGTGGACATTCAGGCGCTCGAAGAGAAGCTGCGCGAGGCCCGTGAAAAACACACCATGCTGGTTCAGCGCTACATCCGCGCCAACGGCAAGAAGCAGGTTCAACAGCAGATCCGCAAGGCCGAATCGTACGAAGTGTTCTCCCGTTTCGATCACCTGGAGCACCGCATCACCCGCGCCGAGGCCGAAGCCGACCTGGTCAACTACGGGCGCAAGCCGAGCCTGGAGCACGAATTCGCCAACCTGCAGGAAGATGAAGAGATCGAAAAAGAGCTCGCCGCACTGAAGGCCTCTGCCGGTCAGAAGCCGGCGGAAAAACCGGCGGAAAAGCCGGCTGAGAAACAAAAGGGGACAAAATAGCGAGAAATGCTATCTTGCAGATGATAGCGCGCTAAAACGCCATTTCTTTTGCGCCGAATTGAGCTAACTTGAACAGACGATCGCACGTGGGCACGCAAGGAGATTGGATCGATGTTTGGACCTGACTATGGCTATGATGCACTGGAACTGATCATCTTGGCGACCTTGGCCTTGGTCGCCATCATCGCCTTTTTCACCCCGATCATTCTGGTCACGCTCGCCATTCTCAAGCGAAGCTCCAAACGCAAAACCACCAAAGACGAGGAGATCCAGCTCATCCGCGATCTACATGCCGGCTTGTCCGCGATGGAGCGCAGAATTGAATCATTGGAAACGATTCTTTTAGACAGAGGAAAGAGGCCGCGATGAACGCATATCAACAAAACTACCGCAATATCTATCGCTCCCGCACCGGGATGATCTTAGGCGTCTGTCAGGGGCTGAGCAACCGCTTCGACGTCAGCGTCAAAGTGATTCGCATTATCGCCGTGCTCCTGTTGTTGTTCACCGGATTCTGGCCGGTGGTGATCGCCTATTTGATCGCGGCGTACTTCATGAAGCCCGAGCCGATCATTCCGTTCGAGACGACCGACGAACCGGTGAGCACCAGCTACCCGCACAACGCCTCGAGCAGGGCTGCGGTCTCCCACCTGCGAAACAAGTACGACTCGCTCAACCGCCGCATCACCCATATGGAAGACATGGTCACCGACAAGGAATACAGCTGGGATCAACGGCTGAACAGCGAATAAGCCGCTCACCGCGAGGTTCTGCCAGCCACCGCGAGGTTCTATAGGGCCAATTATTGACACCGCTCGCCGGCCCAGTTGATACTGGACCATCATGCCCAAACCAACCTGTTGCCAGTCGTCATCGGTCGGTCCCCGCGGTGCGGTCCCCGTCCTGCTGCTGACCTGTTGTTTGCTCTGTTGTACCCCGCCGAAAAACGATGTGCCGGGCCCCGCGACTGCTGCACCGGACACGACGAAAAAGACGGCCCCCCCAACGGTTCCAGACCCCCTCGAGGCGTTGTTTGACCAGTACTGGTCGTCCCGCTGCGAGACCGATCCCCTGTTTGCCACCCAAGTAGGGGATCATCGCTTCAACGACCGACTGCCCGCCGTGGGTCCGGCCGACTTCGCCAAGCGCGAGGCCCGAGCACGCAGGCTGCTCCAACAGCTCGAGCAACTCGATGATCCCACGCCGAACGAGGCCCGACGGCTCAACAAAAGCATCCTCGAATGGAAACTCAAGGACGAATTGGCCGGGTATCGTTATCGCACCCATCTGATGCCGATTAGCGCCCAACACGGTTTCCACATGGCGTTCCCCCAATTGCCCCAGGAGATCCCGCTGAACACGGTGGCCGACTTCGACAACTACATCGCTCGACTGAGCGGGTTCAAGCGCTACACCGAACAACATATCGAGCTGATGCGCGCCGGCCTGAAGTCAGGCCACACCCAACCCCGGTCGGTGCTCGGGGCCCACGTACCGGCGCTTAATTCTCAAATCGTCACTGACCCCAAAAAGAGCGTCCTCTACCGCCCGTTCGAGACGTTCCCCCACTCTGTCCCCCAGGACCGTCGCGAAGCGTTGGCGCAACTGGGTGTCCAAGCGATCGCCGAATCGGTGATTCCCGGGTTCGAGCAGTTCAAGACGTTTCTCAGTGAAGAGTACCTTCCAGGGGCTCGGGAAACGATCGGTGCATCGGCGCTGCCCGATGGCCGGGCGTTCTACGAACAGAGGGTTCGCCGGTTTACCACGACCGAGCTGACACCGGAACAGATCCATCAAAAAGGGTTGGCCGAAGTCGAACGCATTCGCGCGGAGATGTTGCAAATCATCGACGACGTCGGGTTCAAAGGGGACTTCAAGGCGTTCGTGACATTCCTGCGGACCGATCCCCGATTCTACGTCAACACGGCCGAGGAGCTGCTGAAGGAAACCGCCCTGGTGCTCAAAAAAATGGACGGCAGGTTGCCCGAACTGTTCGCCACCCTTCCTCGAACCCCATACGGCATCAAGGTGATTCCCGACTACATCGCGCCGCGGAGCACCACGGCGTACTACGATGATCCCCCGGGCGACGGCACCCGGGCCGGCCAGTACTTCGTCAACACCTACAATCTCAAGAGCCGGCCGCTCTACGAAATCGACGCCCTCTCCTTTCACGAAGCGGTGCCCGGGCACCACCTGCAAATAGCCTTGCAACAGGAGCTCAAAGACCTGCCCCCGTTCAGACGGTTTTCCGGATTTGTCGCCTTTATCGAGGGGTGGGCCCTCTATGCCGAGCGGCTGGGGTTGGAGGTGGGATTTTATCAGGATCCCTATCGCAACTTCGGCCGGCTGACCTTCGAGATGTGGCGCGCCTGCCGGTTGGTCGTCGACACGGGGCTGCACACCATGGACTGGCCCCGCAAACGGGCGATTGAGTACATGGCCCAAAACACCGCCCTCTCCCTGCACAACATCCGCACCGAAGTGGATCGCTACATCAGCTGGCCGGGTCAAGCGCTGGCCTACAAAATCGGCGAGTTAAAGATCCGCGAGCTGCGAAAGCGGGCCGAACAGGAGCTGGGAACCCGCTTCGACATCCGTCAGTTTCACGACGTGGTGTTGTTACAAGGCTCCCTGCCCCTGACCCAACTGGAAAAAAATGTGACACAATGGATCAAATCCGTTTCGAATTAACCAGGAGGTCGATACCAAAATGACTGACGAAGGAAGCAAGCTCTCCAAACTGATCAAAAAGGCGATCGATGATCTCGAGCTGACCACCACCGAGTATCAGGAAATTCTCCAGCAGGCACACGCTGACGGTGCCATCGATCGCGATGAAGAGATTCTGCTCAAGCAGCTGCAGCAGATGATCGCCGACGGGACCGTGACTCGCGTACCGGGTTAACGCCCCGCGGTCCTTCGAGCCGTTCACCCTTTCTTTTTGCTAGCGGAAGAGACTCAGAGTGAGGGTGGTGAGCAGATGCCTGGAGATGGTAACTCGTCCGGGTGATGCACTGCAAGCGCCCGTATCCCGATTGCCGTCGTCATTGTCATCATCGTCATCAGCATCTCCGTCGGCGTCTCCGTCGCTGTCCCCATCGCTGTCCCCATCGCTGTCCCCATCGGCATCCCCATCAGCATCCCCGTCAGCGTCCCCGTCTCCGTCCGAGTCTGAGTCCGCGTCCGCATCCGAGTCCGCATCGGCGTCACTGTCCGCATCAGCGTCCGAGTCCGAGTCGGTGTCCGAGTCGGCATCGGCATCCGAGTCCGAATCGGCGTCGGCATCCGAGTCCGAGTCGGTATCCGAGTCGGCATCGGCATCCGAGTCGGTATCCGAGTCGGCATCGGCATCCGAGTCGCTATCCGCATCCGCGTCCCCGCCACCGTCCCCCTCGTAGTGGATGTAGGCCGCGGCCATCCCCATCAACGACACGCCGTAGCGGATGCGCATGTAGCCGTCCTCTCCCCAACCCTTGCCCCAGGAGTTGCGCATGTACCAATACCCATCGCCCTCATCTTCGTTCCAGCCGACAAGCACGACCGCGTGGTTGCCCTGGTTACATCCCGGACCCTCGAAGATGCCGCCGTCGTATGCGGAAAAGGTGCTGTCCGCACAACAGCCGGCCCACAGGGGCCCGTGCTCGTAGATCGCCGTCTTGAGCTCTTCAGGTGTATCACCGACGTAATCATAGTAGTCCCCTTGATACACCTTGGGATGGGGACCGCCGCAAGACGAATTCGATGCGGTGTAGGGAAAATCGGCTTCGAACATCGCCCCTGCGCCGCCGCCGTCATCGTCTTTATCCACCAGTGAATTGATCGCGATTCCTCCCCCGCCGCAGCCGTTGTGGTTTTTACCGCAGGAGACCAGGTGTTGCTCGGCCAAGTCCACTTCATCACCGTCCATTGATTTGATCAGCTGCTCGAGGGGGCCGATCGAGGCAAAGGCCCAGCAACTGCCGCAGGATCCCTGGTTCTTGACCGGGGTGCATTTGTCGTCGTCGCACCAATTGAACCGGGAGGGCAATTGGGAGCGGGGATCCCCACGGGTGAGCCGCGCCGGCGGAACATAAGGCGCCTCTGCCTTGAGCGCGTATTCGCCGCTGAACACCCCCTGAGTGCGGAACTGAAACACCTTCGATGCGGCGACCTCTTTGGCCTGGTGCCGCTTGTACTCCAAAGTCAACCGGGCCGTGCCCGTCCCAGCGCCGACCAGGTAGATTCGCTCGCGACCCGAAGCCCCGAAGATCCCTTTGGGACCATGGGTGTATTCCTTGCCGAGCACTCGCAAAGGCGCACCTTCAGTGAGACTCGGTTGCCAGCTGTAGCCGGTCGAAGCGTTGGAGGAGAGCTCGATCACCGCCACGGTCAACGGGCCCAACACAGTGGGTTGACCGGTCTGAGACACCTGAACCACTTCGGCCTGTCCGGAACTCACACCCGCTGTTTGGCCGACACAGGGCACCCCGAAAAATACCGCCAGCCATACCGTGGGCAGGGCCATTCTGATCCCAGCGCGCATGTTTTCTCCTTTGGCTGTCTTAGAAGACTATTTTAGCGTTGAGCCTTCTAAAGTTAGTCCCGCATTTATACCGCACACCGCATAACTAATCAATCAGCGCACAGGGCTACCGGATGAAAAAAAGGAAATTATATCGACATGTTAAATCAATAACGGCATTTTCGGTCGGCGGTGAATTTATTTAAATTTGGAATTGGCGGAAGGGGATCACTCAACCGAACCGATGGCTCACCTTGAGCATGAAGAACTGCTCCCGTTCCTCTTCATCGAGGCGGGTCAACCCCATTCTCAGGGGAACACCGGCCCCGGTAAAAGAGAGGAATCCAAAATGGGTGTACACGGCATACAACGCCGAGCCGGGCAGGTATTCCCAGCGAAGCAGCGCCTGCAGGCGCAGATCGGAGTAGACGAAGTCGGCTTCGTCATCATCATACCCCACGCTTACGGTCGAGCTGTCCGGCTCGAGCAGTTGGTAGTCGCTGTAGTCGGCACTGGCCACCAGGAGTTGTCCCAGCAGCTGCAAGGTCAGGTTTCGTTGCAGGACCACCGTGCCGCTCAGGGCCAGCTCCAGCTCGGTCAATTCCCGCTGTCCGATCACGGTCGTGCTGGCGGGATCGTCCAGGTCCAGGGTATCCACGTAGGCCAAATCCCCCTTGGTGTACTCCACTTCCGGTCCCAACTCGAGGGCCAGGCGGGCCAGTCGCAGTTCGAGCGACAAGCGGGCTTCCGCGCTGTATCCGTGGGGGGCGTTGTGTCCGGAGACGGTCATGTTGCCACCGATCATTTTGCGCTGGGCCGAGCGGATGGAGAGCCATCCGCCGCCCAGTCGAGGTTTTTCCAGGGGCGGGCCACCGCGGGTTTCCCGGTCGTCGTAGCGGTGCAGAAGGCCGAATCCACCCACCTCGGTCACCCAATCGCTGAGCCATTTGAGCATCAAGAATGCCATCATCCCCTGGCCCAGATCGAGTCCCCGGGTGTTGAACTCCCCGTGGGGTTCCACGGCGGCGACGATCTGGGCAAACGGACCGACCTTTTCCATCTGCTGGAATTTCAGAAAGACGTTGTACCGGTGAAGATCATCCCGTCGAAGAAAGCCCATATCGTTGACATCGAAACCGTCGCTGTAAAAATCGTAGGTGGCATACACTCGGAGGTGCTCCCCTCCCCGTTTGGCCAGCTGGGTCCACAGACCGACCCCTTGGCTCTCCTCCTTGCCGAGCACCCCGTCGTAGCGCAGGCTGCCGGTCAGTTGGCCGCGAAAGGAGTATTGCCGATCCCTGTCGAACACGTTCCAGTCGACGCCGCCGCCGTAGCTGCCGTGGCTGCCCTGGGGGTTGAGCGCGGTCGCCAACACCCCGAAAGTCGCCGTGTCGGTCGGTTCCACGTTGAGGCGCACCACCGATGCGCTGGTCCAGGGGGAGCCCGACTCGCGCCGAATCCGGTCATAGGGATGGCCGATCAACGGATCATCACTCGCCGGGGTGAGCACTTCAAATTGGGTGGGCAGCAGGGCTGCCTGGATCAGGCCAACGGAGAGCCCCTTGGCCGAGCGCCCGGTCACTTTGACGGCCGAGAGGATCGGTGTGGTGGTCGGCCCCGACTGGACGGACTGGTCATCGGTCTCCAACTCCGGATCCGGCGGAGGGGCGCCGAGCCGGCGAGAATAAAACAGTTGAATCGGCGTGGCAAACAATCCGGCCCCCTCGAGAAAGAACGGTCGCTTCTCGGGAAAACGGGTTTCGTAGTCACTCAGATTGAGCACCGCCTCATCCACTTCCACCTGACCGAAGTCCGGATTGATCGCCAAATCGAGGACCAGGTCGGTGCCCAGGCCAATCTTGGCATAACCGCCGGCGCCGTAGGTCAGTCCGTCCTCTCCGCGTCCGCCGAACTCCTCGGTGGCCGCCCGGTAGGAGGCGTAGCTCTCCGGCGTGATCGACAATGGCGGCGTCGAGCGAACCGCTTTCATCCCGATGAGCCGCCCGGCAGCCGAGATCCATCCGGACTGCTCGAGGGGGATCGGGTTGAACACCACCCCTTCTTGACGGGCGGAGATCCAACGCTCGATCTGAAATCCCCATTCGTCCACCCCACCGGTGAAGCGCATCTGATCGAAGGGAATGGCCATCTCCACCGTCCATTCTGAATCGCTGACGTCCGTCTCCGCTTGCCAGACCGCATCCCAATTGCGATCGTGACGGCCGTCGTCGAAACAGGCCGCATCCGACTGCACCCCGTGGGGATTGACGTTGAATTTGTAGCCGGTCAAGCCGTCGTTGCGCGGCGAAAGGGTGACCGAGACCCGATCGAAATCGCCATACCGATCCCGCCGGATCAGCCGGGAAATGATCAGCTCCCGATTGGGCACGGCGCAGCGCACGGCGATGTAGATCGCCCGGTGGTCGAATAGGACGGCAAACCGCGTCCGCAGGCTCGGACGAACTCCGTTGAGGGGCCGGCGCTGGGTAAAATCGGAGTGCCACGCGGCCGATTGCCACGGGGCATCATCGAGACGACCGTCAATGGTAGGAGCGGCTTGAGTGGCGGTGGCACGAGCGGTTCGTGGCGATCCCGGGCGAGCCGCCAAGGACACCGGGGCTGAAATCGCAAAGACCAAATACAAACAGCAGACAACCCACTTCATAAGTACATAGGCCTAAACCCCAAACCGCGAGCAGAGTCAAGTTTTCCCCGACCGGAGCAGTGCGATTAAACGCAGAGCCCCATGCCGTGGAGGGTGTCGTAGTCGGCTTGTGAAATACAGGCGTTGGGTTGTCCGAAGGACTCGGGCGAGTCACAGCACATGTAGCCCACAGGACAATCGTTGGGTTGGACCGTGCAATTTTTGACCGTACAAAATCCGTCCTGGGTCTCGGGATCGATTGCACAGTGATCCGCTTCGAGCCCGGCGCAATCCGCATCGCTCGTGCAGTACTTGCCGAATCCGGTGGGCAGCTCCGTGTCCGTATCTATTTCCCCGGTGTCCGTGTCCGTACCGGCGTCTTCGATCAAGCGGCAGGATCGGGTCTCCGGCTCATACTCGTACCGCGTTCCGCAGCGATCGGCAGCGGTGGGATTGCACCCGGCCAGCGAGATCACCACCGCGGCAGCCGCTATCAAACCAAATCGAACCATCATCTAATCACCTCCGGGCTACTTGGCCGGGATCACCAACAATATTTTGGCCACCCCCTCCTTGTAGTCACTGCGGTAGACATAACTGACCGTCCCTTTCAACCGGAACACCGCCCGCAGGGGACTGCCGAACTCGGGCGGTTTGGGAAAGCCGAAACGAATCATCTGTTTCTTCCAGTGATCCTCCTCCTCGGCCTGGGACATCTGCAGAACTTTCGCCTGGAACTCTTTGCGCAACGGCGATCCCTTGCGCGCGTGGATCGGGATGGCCGATACCCCGGTCTTCCAGTGGGTCCGTTTCTTGAGAAAGATTTCGCGAAGCTCGCCGAGCGAAATGCTGTCGACCGGTACGCGCTTGTTGGCGACGATCACAATATCTTTGGCATCGTCGGCCATCGCGGGCTCGGCGGCGAACAGCATGCCGGCAGCCAACGAGAGCCCCGCGACCCACCAGCAGAGGGTGTTCCAGCTACACATCACTTTGACGTTTCCTTTAACATCGTCATCATCAACTAAGGCTTTCAAAATGTCACCGCGATTTGGGTCCCCACCACCCACATCTCATTGTCCGGTGTTTGCATATCGGGGTGATAGGCATAAGTGCCTTCAGCCTTGATCGCCACCGCAGGCACCGGCTTGAGGTTGAGTCCCCAAATAAAAATGTACCCGTCGAGATGCTGAATCTCCGACGGACTGCGGTAATCGAACATCACGTAGGGGCGAAGCTCGGCATCACCGATCAGGTTGTGCAACGGCAACTTATAAGCCAACAGTCCATAACCACTGTTCTCCACGTGGTCGGTGGCATAGCCGATTTCGCCGTTGTCCAGAAACCGCGCGGGTCGCTCGTCGAACCGCATTAACCGCCGCACATACTCGGCTTGAAGTCGCAATCCGTAGAACTCGATCAGCAAATCGACCGACCCCGAATATTCGGTGTAATCGGAGTAGACCTCCTGCAGGACCGTGGGTACCCCCCCCAGGTTCACCCGCTTGACGGTATCGGTGTAGTCTCCCCAATACCCGTACACCCCGAGGGCGATGGTGTTGTCGATTCCCTCGTAGGAAAACTTCAATCGCAGCCCCAGGGCTTTGTTCTCGTCGAGATCATAAGAGGCCTCCACCGGTCCGCGCCCGTTGGAGATGGTAAAGGCCCAATCGAGATAGGTATTGGTCGCCGGATAGAATCGTCCAAAGGCCTGGAGACCGGTCTGCGCCAGGGGAATCGACTCGTATTGCTGAATGGTGGGGTAGCGGATGGGGATGATCACCGGTGTGCCGTGATCGATGTTCCAGATACCGAACGGCGTCAGAAAGCGACCGCCGATAACGCCGAAGTAGTTCGACGGTCGCCACTCCAACTGGGCCCGCTCGATCATCACCCCACCGAGCCGGTGAACCGCAAGGGTCAGCGGATCCGCTACCGTGGTGTCCCCCCGCTCCAAACTCAGATCATTCCGGTTGGGATCGATTTCGCGAAGCCAGGCCTCCGAACCGAGGGGCAATGTGGTAAACCGCAATTCGAGAAAGGCGCTTAAGGATTCGGTCATCCGACTGTAGAAATAAATGTTCAGGTGTTGCTGAACAAAGGTGGACTTATCGGCGAACGTGTTCTTGAATGAATGTTGATCGGGAATGAAATACTTGGTGAACCCGAAGTCCAAGAAACCCGAAATGTCGAGGGAGGGTTCGAATTCGACCCCGGTTTCGGTGGCGAACTCGGCGAATTTTTCCTCTTCGAGCTCCAGTCTGAGCTCCTCGATTCTGCGGTCCGCGTCGGCTGCCATCTCCTCGCGCAGCCGCTCCAGGTCTTCCATCGTGACGGTGCGAGACGAACGATCTGATTCGGTCTGTTCCGTCTGTTCCGTCTGTTCCGTCTGTCCCCCCTCGCTCTCCAACTGCGCGTCCTGCGGGGAGGCCGCCAGCGGAACGAGCATCACCAGCGCGGTCAAGATACTCATGCGGAGTCGCTTCTCCTTCCACTTCAATTCAACAGATTGTTGGAACTACGCTCAAAAGTGTACTGAGGGAAAGGGCTAAAATCAACATTCCTCGTGGTCAGCCGCTCCATTTCTCGATTCTATCACCGTCAAAGGTGCGGTACTCCCGGGCCAGGTTCGCTGTCAGACAGGCGTGAACCGGCAGGATGGCCACCCGATCACCGATGTTCACGGGGGTGGACGATTCATCGAGCAGGCGAATGATCCCGTGCTCCTGGGACAGGGCAATCACATCTCCAATCACCCGATCGATATTCCACCCTTGAGCAGTGAGCTCGACCGCAAGACCGTAGAGCGAACCGCGGTCTCCCCGCTCGAGGCGTTCCTTGGACAGATGAACCGCCCCCCCGTGGACCACCACCTCCCGGCGATGGGGCTGCACTGCGACCACCGGACAGGCCAAGGCAACGGCGATATCGGTCGGGGCACAGGCGCCGAGGGCCGCTTGCATCAAGTCAAAGAACACAAAATTCCCCGGTCTGATTTCGTCGATTAGCGAAAAATCATCCCCCACACTGCACCCCGGGGTATCCCCGATCGACAGCACCGGCCGACCCAATCGCTCACCGTACCGCTGTCGGAGTTGGGCCATTTGATTGATCGACTCTTGCTGAACTCGACGAATGCCGTCCACACCGTCGGCCCGATAGGTGTGACCGGCGTGGGTGAGAAATCCCTTCAACTGCAGCTGATGACCACCGTCGTCGAGCGCCTCGACAAGGCGATCCAACCGCTCTGTCTGTTGGGGCAGAACCCCGGTGCGGTGATCACCGGTATCAATTTCGATGAACACGCCGAGTGATTGACAGGGGGCCCGTCGGAGCGCTCGGACGGCCTCAATCGAATCGACCAGGCAGTTGAGCGAGATGTGTTCCGCCAGGGCGCCGATACGCTCCAACTCCAATACGTTGACCGGAAAGGCGATGGTCACATCCCGCCAGCCGTGATCGGCGAAATATTCGGCCATCGCCACCGAGGACACCGTTATCGCCGCGACGTTCTCCGCGCGAAACCACTCCCCGATGGTCGCGGATTGATGGGTCTTGAAGTGGGGCCGAAACGTCAGATGCCGGCCGGACGCTCTATTGGCCATCGTTTGAAGGTTTCGCAGGCACTGCTGTTTGTCCAATAGGAGTGTGGGCGAGCGCAGCTCCAAGACAAGTCTCCCTTCTTGGCCCGAATGTTGCGTTGCGCCACGGTCGACAACCACTGGCGCCAAAGGCCGCACGGGTTTGTTCTTTTGAACTGATTTTGTTAAGCACCCAGCCGTAGGTGTCAATAACGAGAAAGGAATTGATCGATGATGAGTCGCCAAACAGCACAACTCGGAACTGTCTTATTTGCTCTTCTGCTATTGTTCGGTGGGGCCTGCGGGTCCGCAGCAGTGGCACCGGCACATCCCTCCCCGGAGTCGTCGGCAGCACCCAAGGCATTTATCTGGCACTTCACCCCACCGGAGGGTCAGGGCAAGGAGGGCTACCTCCTGGGCTCGGTTCACCTGGCCAACTCGGAGATGTACCCCCTTGACCCAGTGATTGAAGACGCCTACGAACAAGCTCAGACGCTCATCGTCGAGGTGGACACCACGGCCGTTTCCCCCCAGGAGCTGGGCCAGCTGATGGTGAGCAACGCCGCCCTGCCCGAAGGGCAAACCCTTGAGCAGAAACTGTCGCCGGAAACGTGGGATCGCCTGCGCGAGGCACTCCGGGGGACGCCGATTCCCATCGAAGGCCTGGCCCGCTTCAAACCGTGGTTCGTGGCGATCACCCTCATTGTGATGCAGTTCGAACAGGCCGGATACAAATCCGAATTGGGCATCGATCACTACTTCTTGTCCAAAAAAGACAAGCCCGTCGGCCAACTGGAGAACGCGGAATTTCAAATCAATCTGTTCAACGGATTTTCGGACGAGTTGCAGGAGCTGATGTTGCTCGACGCGTTGGAAGATCCCGAGGCCGCCTTTGCCAAATTCAAGGATATGGTCGCCGCGTGGCAGGCCGGTGATACCGCGGCGATGGAAGAGCTGGTCTACGGCGAGCTGAGGGACCATCCGGAATTCCGTCCCCTGTACGAGAAACTGTACGTAGCGCGGAACTATCAGATGATCGACCGAATCGAAGACCTGCACCAACAGCACGATCGCATATTCGTCGTCGTCGGCGCAGCCCATCTCGTCGGCGAAGAGGGACTGGTCGCGTTGTTCAAAAACCGCGGGTACACCATCCGACAACTGACCCGAAAAGCCCCACCCTCTGCAGAATAACACCACCAAACAGGCTCTCCCGACCATTGGGAACGCACATTCTGTCAAATTCGCACGGCAAACGAACCTGTTGAAATCCAGATTTTCCCATGATATTCCTGTGAGGTGGTACTTTTATAGATTCTTGGGAAAGGACGGTTGGAATGCGCAAACAGAGTTGGATCATGGGGCTGTTCTGGCTGGCCGCGATCGTCGGGTGTGCCGACAACAAGGTTGAACCGGTAGACGATGGTTTCATTGATCCCAATGCCAACGGCGGGGATGCGGACACGGATACCGACACAGATGCCGATGCGGACAGCGACGCCGACTCGGACAGCGACAGCGATACTGATTCGGACGCCGATTCGGATGCGGATTCGGACACCGACACCGACTCGGATGCGGATTCGGATGCCGATGCCGATTCGGACGCGGACAGCGACACCGACGCCGATACGGATGCTGATACGGATGCAGACACCGATGAAGAGTTCTCCCACAAGATCGAATGGGTGAGTGACAATGAAGCACTGGAGTGGTTCAAGCCCCGGGGCTGGACAGCGGGGTACGTTATCATTCAATACTCAATCACCCCGACCAATGAACAAGAAAGTTATCATATGGACTTTGTCGCCGCCAAGGAGCGCTGGGAACGCGTACAAACCAACCTGGGATTGGGATACGAAATAACCTACTCTTTCCGCTACCAGAAGGGGGGTATCCAATACTCCTCGGACGAGTATCACTACACCCACGGCGGGGATGCGGATGCGGATTCGGACACAGATACAGACGCCGACGCCGATTCAGACACAGACGCGGATTCAGACACAGACACGGACACCGACACTGATACCGACACCGATACGGATACGGATACTGATACCGACACCTCTCTTTAACTCCCGCCTCGGGTACTCCCCTCGAAGAAGCAGCTTCCCCGCATTGTGTTCGCCGAAGTGATCCGTTACCCTCGGCGCTCAACCCCAACTTTAGTCTTCATTAATGCGAGGAGGAAGCCATGCGCTGTATCAATCAACTGACCCGGCCGGTCGTCGCTTTGATTGTCTGCCTGACCGTTAGCTTCGCCCAGCGGGCGATCGCCGAAGGGCAATTCGCACCGGTAACGGATCGGGACATTCTGGACCAACTGCACGACATTGACGGAGTGACCGCTGTCGAAGCACCCGACCAAGCCCCGCCCGGTTATCGCTTTTTCACGATGACCATCGAGCAACCCGTGGACCACGGCGACCCGGACGGGGCGACATTTCTCCAACGGCTGGTGCTGTTGTATCGAGACGCGGCTGCGCCGATGGTGTTCATGCCGTTGGGCTATGCCCTGAACACCCGCCTGCACGAGTTGAGCTATCTCCTGGAGGCGAACCAGCTGCTCGTCGAGCACCGATATTTCGCCGCATCCGCACCGGCTGAGCCGGATTGGCAATATCTGACCATCGAGCAGTCGGCCACGGATCACCACCGGGTGGTCAGCGCCATCCGCCCCCTGTTCAACGGGGCCTGGATCTCCACCGGCGTGAGCAAGGGGGGCATGACGTCGGTCTATCACCGTCGATTTTTCCCAGATGATATGGACGCCACCGTGGCCTATGTGGCCCCCCACAGCTACGGCCCGCGGGACCTGCGCTACGCCGCTTTTCTCCATCGGGTCGGCGAGCGGGAATGCCGCGAACACCTGAAAGCACTCCAGCGAGAAGCGTTGAACCGGCGCGACGAGCTGGTCCCGCTGATCGAGCAGATCGCCGCGAGCTACGGCACCGGCTTCACCTTGGTAGAAGGGGGGGCAAACACTGCATTGGACATCGGGGTGGTCGAGTTTCTCTTTCAATTCTGGCAATACGGACACGCTGCGGATTGCCAGACCCTGCCGCCCGTCGACGCGCCCAACGATGTCTACCTGGGCCTGCTGATGAACACCATCTTCTACGCCACGGACTATCTGTACGAGTATTTCATGCCGTACTACGTTCAGGCGATGACCCAGTTGGGGTATCCCCATATTCCGCTCCGACACATCGCCGATCTGCTGCAATCGGATCCCAACGACTACGAAAATACAGTGCCCGTCACCCTCGACGCCGAGTTTGATCACTGGGCCATGTGGGACGTGACCCTGTGGACCCTGACCCGGGCCCACTCCATCATGTACATCTACGGCGAAAACGATCCGTGGACGGCCGGGGCCTATCCGGTCTCCCCGTGGAACACCCGCGATCTGCACCGCTTCGATGTGACAGAGGGAAACCACGGCGCCACCCTCTCCCAACTGTCACCCGACGACCAAGCGGAGGCGCTGGCGATCCTCGAACAGTGGAGCGGTGTTTCGATTCGCGTCGAGGCGATGCCCCCGGCGGCAGGAGCCGAGCGCGGCGACACCATCACTCCGTTCAGCACCCGCTTCCGCCTGTCGGATTAAATTTTGTCGATCGCACAACCCCCTTGCCAATGAGGGGCCGCCTCTTTACATTGCCTCCATGAACTACTGGACCTGCACTATCACCGAAATCGAGCACCTTCAGTCCGGATACGCGCTGTTGCGGTTTTCCGCCGACGAGGCGATCACCGGCGAGCCCGGACAGTTCGTCATGGTGCGCGGAGATTGGGGCGATCACCCGATTCTACCCCGCGCGTTTTCCCTGGTCGAAACAGGACCCCACGGTGCCATCCTGGTGCGCGCGGTGGGCACGGGCACCGAAAAACTGGTGCAGATGAAGCCGGGGGACAAGCTGTTTGTCATGGGTCCCTGCGGTAGGGGGTACAAGCAGCCCACATCCCGACGTCCGGTGCTGGTGGCCGGCGGCGTGGGTGTGGCCCCGCTGCTTTTTCTGGCCGACAGGATCGACGAAAAGACCCCACGACCCGTCTTTGTCTACGGCGCGCAGACCTCGGCCGATCTGGTGCTCACCGACCGCTTGCAGTCCCTGGCCTCGCTCGAGTTGATCACCGAGGACGGCTCCTGCGGCGAAACCGGTCTGGTCACCGCACCGCTCGCCCGGCTGCTCAATGACGGCGTGCCCTCGGAGATCTACGCTTGCGGCCCGACCGGCATGCTCAGTGCGGTCGCCCAAATCGCGATGCGCGCCGGAACGGATTGTGAAATCGCCTTCGAGTCCCCGATGGCCTGTGGCATGGGCACCTGCAAGGGGTGTGCGATTCACGACGCCGATGGGCAATACCGATACGTGTGCAGCGACGGACCGGTGTTCGATGCCCGGCAAATTTACGGAGGCACAAATTGAACGACGTATTGACCACTTCGATCGGGGAGTGGCAGCTGGCCAACCCGGTGATGGTCGCTTCGGGGACGTTCGGCTATGGACTCGAGTACACCGACCTGATGGACATTTCCCGGCTCGGTGCGATCAGCGTCAAGGGAATCTCGCTCAATCCCCGCCTGGGCAATCCACCCCCTCGGGTGTGTGAAACCCCGTGCGGCATGCTCAACGCGATCGGTCTGGCCAATGTGGGGTACGACGTGTTCGTCAACGAAAAGCTGCCCGAGCTGCGGGAGCGCGGGGCGGTGGTGATCGTCAATACGTACGGCACCTCGACCGAAGAGTTCGCCGAGCTGGCCCGACGGTTCGATCAAGCGGACGGGGTGGCTGCCCTGGAGGTGAACATCTCCTGTCCCAATGTCAAGTCGGGCGGCATGCACTTCGGTGCGGATCCCGCCGCTGCCGCCGCCGTCACCGCAGCGGTGCGCCAGGCCACCTCCCTTCCGGTGATCGTCAAGCTCTCGCCGGAAGCACCGGATCTGCGCGCTGTGGCCCAGGCGGTGCAAGGGGCCGGGGCCGACGCGCTCTCACTGATCAATACGATTCGGGGCATGAGCATCAACGTGCGAACCCGAACCCCCCGCATCGGGCCGGTGTTCGGTGGGCTCTCCGGTCCGGCGATTCGACCGATCGCCCTGAGGATGGTCTATGAAATCTACCAGGTCGTCGATATCCCGCTGATCGGGATCGGCGGCATCACCTGTTTCCGCGACGCGCTGGAATTTTTTCTCGCCGGTGCGACCGCCATTCAGGTGGGCACAGCCAACTTCAAGAACCCCCTGACGGCTATCGAAATCATCGATCAGTTGCACGAATATTGTATCGCAAACCAAATAAACCCCTCCGCCCTGACTGGACAAATTCAAATTAGTTCGCCAAACGAATAAATTTTAACCTTTTAAAATAACTTACAAATTTAACTTTTTTTTGATTTCATGCAGAAATATTTGCACCGAAGATATAAGGGCAGTATACTGCTTGCCCACGGAGGGGGGAAGCGGAATTGAACTATAGGTGGACCAATGAAAAAACTGGAAGAAACACTCGACATTAGGGAAATTGCACTGCATCGCCGTGACGACTGCCGGTTCTACGACCGCTGCCTCAACGAGGCGTCGACCAAGCGCTGGCGTTCGTTCTCCTGTTTGGAGTGTGATAAATTTCAGCGCGAGGTACAGCTCGTACCGCGACTGCGCCGCGCCAGCTCCCTCTCTTGGTAGCATAACATTGCACTAGCGAAACCTCTTCTTGCCATGTCGAATATCTTTGTGGGATTTGCCGTAACCGACTCGATGAGAAGCGATTTCGAGCAATGTCCCAAAAAGAACAAAATCTACATCGAGGATTCAAGCTACCTGGAGTTCGTGACGATCAGCGGGACCGAGTATATCGGCAAGCGGGTGCAAAGTGGCATCGCCCAGGACCGTCTCGAGGATGTGGCCCGAAGTGTGGTCAGTCTGTTGGCCCGGGTGAACGAGGATTCGTCCCTGAGCGCGGACCAAGCCCTGCTCCTCGCCGCAGAAGAAGAGGAGAAGCCGCCCCCCAAGAGCCCATCGGAATCCTCCGAAGGGGATGACTTCGACTACTTGGGACTGGTCGACTGACCCTCCCGCTCCATCTTCCCGATTCGAATATCGTTGATCAAAATACCGACAAAGCTGATGTAGGTGCCCACGGCGATCATGGCGAATCCCACCAGGGGCCACTGGGCCGCGGTCACCACTGACACCACGAAGACAAAGAAATCCCGCTTGCGGATCACCCCGAGGAAGGCGAGGATCTTCCCCATCACACCGCCCACTTGGCCCTTGGTCAGGGTGTCGGGAATGGCCAGCAGATCGCCGGTGCCCCATTGAATCAATCGACGGTACATGATCCCGGTCGTGATGCACTGAATGAGCAGGGTCACGCCGCCGGCGATATACAGCCAGGGCAGGTCCAACGCCCGAGCCTGTCCGACCGCCAATCCGAGACAAAACAGATAGTTCGTCACGTCGTCACCGATCGTGTCCAGCCACTGGCCGGTCCGGGAAAAGCGATGGGTCAACCGGGCCACCTCGCCGTCACAACCATCGAGAATCGATTGAAGCTGAAACAGAAATCCGGCCAGGAGATAGCCCCACCAGCTCTCGGCCACGGCGACGAGCACCCCGGCTGCGATACCGACAATCGTGAACACGATGGTCAGGGCATTGGGGCGCCATCCGGTGCGCACCAGCAACCGGCTGATCTGCAGCGATATCCGGCGGTTGAGGTGGCGGGAGATGAACCCGTCGATCGATTTCCGCAACGACAACAACAGCGCCCGCTGCCCCCGGCGTCTCGAGTCCTTGTCGATCACGCGCACGGCAAAGTGTTCCGGCTCGGTGGATTCGGCGCCCCGCGATGACAACCACCCGGACGGATCACCGGCGATCGCCGGCCACCCGGACGGATCCACCCACTGAACGGACAACCGCTCCGGGGCGGGGTTGGCCGAATCGAGCCAGCAGGGGTGGAGCACCCCGTCGGCGGGTACCACCAGAAAGGGATCGACCGGCGGGGTCGCCGCAGACGGCTCGTTCACCACAGTGTCAAACGTCGCACGGTCTGACGTGGGTCGAGGCCCCTCTCCAGCGAACACCACTCGGGTGATACCGGCTCGCGCGAGGGAGAGCAGTAGCCGATCGCCGACGGTCAATCCGAGCATCGGGCGATCCAACCGGGCCTCCCCGGTCGGCAAAGGACAGATGATCAGGGCGGTTGTCTCGGCCCGGGGTTCGTGGTTTGGTTGGGTGTTGGTCGTGGTCATCGCCCACGCAAGCTACCGCTTGGCTCCCCAGGGGGTCAAGCGCTGAAACGGGTCCGGTCATGAAGAATTCCATTTCGGTGTACGTTCACCTGCCGTTTTGCCGCTCCCGCTGTCCCTACTGCGATTTCGCCTCCCACGAATCTGCCGCAATCCCGTTCGACGACTACTCCGCCGCGATCGACGCCGAATGGCACCTGCGCCGCACCAAAGCGGGCGCTTCCGCGCCGATTTCGATCTACATCGGTGGGGGAACCCCCTCCCTGTGGCCCGCTGACAAGCTCAAATCGTTGATCGCCCGGATCACTGCCCCGTTGAGCAAGGACACCGCAGCGTCCCTGGAAATCACCGTTGAAGCCAATCCCAAGGACACCGACGGTCCTTGGTTCGACGAACTGGTCAGCGCCGGGGTGAACCGATTCTCCATCGGCGTCCAGGCCCTCGATGATCAGCGCCTGCATTTTCTGGGTCGCCGCCACGATCGCCGCGATGCCGAGGCAGCGGTCACGGCAGCAGTGCGGTCCGGCGCGCGCTCGGTCAATGCGGATCTGATCTACGGCACCCCCGGGCAACGGCCCGCTGAGCTGACCGATGAGCTCCACGCCCTGGTGGATTTGGGGATCTCCCATCTCTCCGCCTACGAGCTCACCGCACCGAAGGGCACTCGATTGAGCGGACGCATCCGCAGGGGCGAGGTGACCTTGCCGGATCAGGACGCGCTGGCGACGATGTGGCATCTGGTGCGGGGGGTTCTCGACCAACGGGGACTCGCACCCTACGAAACGTCCAACTACGCCCGCCAGGGACACCGCTGTCGTCACAATCTTCACTACTGGCGCGGCGGACCGTACATCGGACTCGGTGCTGCAGCAGTGGGCTGTCTGACCGACGGCAACCGCGGCATGGTCCGCTATACCAACACCGGGGATGTGGCCGGTTATCTCGCTGCTGCGCGGGCAGCCCATCCCCCTGGGCGGCTGGTCGGATTGGGAGAGGGATCGGTGCGGGAACCCCTCCCGCCGACCGTGCAGGCCCAAGAGCGCGTGATGCTCGGGCTGCGCACGACCGACGGGGTGTGGTTGCCCCCGGTGCTCGACCTGCTGCCCGATGAGACCCGAGCAAAATGGGGAAAATGGGTCGCCGATCTCGTAGAAGAGGGGATGGCCACGACAAGTGACAACGGCAACTGTCTCAAGCTGACCAACACTGGGTTTCCCCTCGCCGATCTGGTGGCTGAACGGTTTTTTTGAAAAAAAATGCCCTTCGTTTTTGACTGTCGATCATTGAACCCACTAAAATCATTCTCTATACTCCACAGGTTAATGGATATGATTCGAATTGGAGAAATAGCGCAGCGCCTGTACGCATCACCGCTGGCCCGGCATGGGAGTCACATGATGGGGCGGGTGATGGACATCAAACTGCCCCCGTCGGTTCTCGAACCGCTGATTCGCACCTACTCCCTCATGTTCGGCGTCACCACGGAAGAGATCCTCAAACCGGAGGGCGGCTTCGAGTGTTTTGGCGACTTCTTTGCCCGTCGCCTACGGCCGGAGACACGCCCGATTTGTGCGGACCGCCAAGCGGTGATCAGCCCCTGCGACGGAGAAATTGTCGCTTTCGGCACCATCGACACCCACGGAACCGACTATTTTGAAGTTAAGGGAGATCAATACAGTTTGACCCAACTCCTGGGCACTTCGGAACTGGATCAACAGCTTCGAGGTGGCGGCTACATGGTGACATATCTCCATCCGCGCGACTATCACCGCACCCACTTGCCGGTGGATGGGACGGTGGTCCGTGTCAGACAGGTACCGGGCACGCGATTTCCGGTGACCGACGCGTTTGGATTCCATGTACCGGGGCTCTACCAAAAAAACGAGCGTACGATTTTTGAGATAGATCTGGCCAACGGAGCCAAGTTGGCGATCGTGATGGTTGCGGCATTTGGTGTGGGAAACATCGATACATCCTTTGCACCGGCATCGTGGAGAAAAACTCCCGTTTGCCGAGAGCGCGACTTCAGTCCACCTTTATCAGTAAAACGAGGCGACGACTTGGGCGCATTTCGACTCGGATCGACGGTGATTATGGTCTGGTCTCAAGACGCGTTGCGATTGGACGACAGCGTGGGCCCGGGTCGGATCACCATGGGCTGCCGCATCGGCGAGACTCTGCTGTCCTCCGGTTGAGGGCCGCTGGGGTGTAATGATGGACGATGGTCGCGACGACGGCAAATCAGCTGAATCGAGCGGAGATATGACAGACGAAAACCCGGTGGTAATGCCCGATGTCGAAGAAAATCCCTCCTTGGCCGACGGGGAGAAGGCCGAAGCGAGCGGGGAGCAGCGAAAATCGAAGCGCACCCCCCGCCCGAGCAGCCCTTTTTTGTTGCTGGCCGATCCCAAGCCGTCGAGGGAATCTTCGATCCCGCCGGAGCCGCCGGTGACCAAAAACGAACGGCCGTCGTTCGTCCCTGAAAAATCGGACACTGCGGTGGTGATTTCGCCCATCTGCAGGGTTGGTAACGAGGCGGACGAAGAGGAGGAGGAGATCCCCCGGGAAACCAAACCGGCCCACGCCGTATGGTCCACACAAGCCAAGCTGAAAAAAGGGAACAGTGCCGAAGCGAACCATTCGACTACCCGGGCCGACAGCCCACCGGCGGCCGAGGCAGAACTGTCAGAGGACGATGTTGAAGAGATCGCCGATATCGAGGTGGATGTCGACAATGGTTTCGAGGTGGAGCCGGAAGTTGAAATCGACGTGGACGAAGGCATGACCGACGTTGACCGTCCGGCGATCGCCCTGGCCGAAGAGCCGATCGAGGTGGATGAGGGGCCGACCGAAGAGATCGCCAATGGGGCGGTTCAGGATCACATGATCACCGAAGAGATCGATGCCGTCATCACCGAAGAGGTGGCGATCGAACCGGTGACCCAAGTCGATGCCAAGGTCGAACCGGGGGACGACGACGAGATTCTCGACCTGCGTCAGGAGTTCATGGTCGACGAGGCCCAGGCAACAGCCGAGGTCGATAATGATGAAGTGGAAGCCGCCGTTGTCGTGGAGGTGGAGGAACCGTCGGATCGGATGGACACCGACAGCGCCCCACCGCCGGTGCCGACCGAAGACGGGCCGGGCATGGACATGGGAACCCCCGAGGCGGTGTTCGACATGGTCCCCGAATCGACTGAGCCTTCCGTGGTCCCCGAACCGTCGGCGGTCCCCGAACCCTCCTCGCCGGTCCACCAGCCGAGTGCGCCGCCACCGACCCCCATCCCCCTGAGCATGGAAGACGGGGACGTGGAGATGGTCGAAGAGGAGGACACCGAAGAGATCGATCTATCTGCGGCCGAGGAGATTACGGCTCGAGAGCGGCCTCAAGCGCTGATCGACGCAGGGGGGTCACCCTCGTTGGGCAAACGACCCGTACCTCCGGCATCGAGGCAGCCGCGGATGCAGCGGCGCCGCAAGCGAAAGCGGGAGTGGTGGACCGAGATATTCGATGACGACTATCTCTCCGTGCTGCCTGAGAACACCCCGCGCAACATCCGTCGAGAGGTGGATTTCCTCGAAAAGACCCTGGACGTGCCCAAGGGCAGTCTGATCCTCGACCTGGCCTGCGGGCAGGGCATCCATGCGGTGGGACTGGCCCAACGGGGCTATCGGATAGTCGGCGTCGACCTCTCCCTCGCCATGCTGGCCCGAGCCGGAGAGTTGGCTCAAGAAGAGGGCCAGAAGATCAACTTCATCCACGGTGACATGTGCGACCTGGGGTTCAATCAGACCTTTGAGGCGGTCTTCTGTGTGGGCACGAGCTTCGGCTACTTCGACGACCAAACCAACGCCAAGGTGCTCGACGGTATTCACCGCGCGCTGAAATCGGGTGGCCGATTGCTGCTGGAGGTCACCAACCGGGACCACGCGATCACCGAGCAGCCCAATCTGACCTGGTTCGAGGGGTCGGGCAGCGTGTGCATGGAGGAAACCGACTTCAACTACATCAACAGCCGGCTCTACATGACGCGACAGGTCATCGTGAACGATTCGGGTCGGCAGGTGAAGCACGAGTTTTCCATTCGCCTGTACAGCCTGCACGAGTTGGGCAATCTGCTGCACAATGCGGGATTTCGCGTGGCCAAGGTGGCCGGCCATATGGCCACACCGGGCGCCTTCTTCGGCGCTGATTCGGCCCGGATGATCATCCTGGCTGAACGCCGCTCCTAACCCACTCGAACGCCGCGGGCGCCGACGTGGCATTCCCTTCATCCAGACGCATCATCGGTTACCTCGTCCGGGGATCACTGGCGCGATCCGCAGTGTGTCTGCTCGTGCTCATCGGTTTATACACCGCTGTCGATCTCGTCGAGACCACATCGTGGGTCAGTGTATCTCCCGGAGAACTGCTGCTGCTTTACCCGCTCAAGCTGCCGCTGGCGATCGCCTATGGCCTACCCCTGACCCTGCTCATCGGGGTGTTGTTGACCTTTGATTCCCTTCGCCGGTTGGGGGAGTGGACCGGTCTGATGGCCGGCGGCGTCTCCCCGGTCCACCTCGTCGTCGGACTGACCCTGACCCCCTGCCTCGGCATGGTGCTCAACGCTTTGTTGCTCGCCACGGTGGTTCCCGCAGGGCTTAATCGCTGGCAGCGCGCGGTCTCGCCGGCATCGGAAGCGGAACGAGCGGTTCCCCGGTGGACCAGAATCGACGACCGGTTCGTCCGTCGAGCGCCTGGCGAACAAACGCAGCTCTCTATCGTCCGCGATCGCCGGGGTCGTCCGACCCAGTGGTCCCGGACCACCCAGCCCTCGGGCGGGAAGGAGCGGATTTGGCGATCAGGGCAGGGGTGGACCCTGCAACCAATCGAGCACCTCGCCGAGATGCCCAACCCCCTGGCAAAGGTGGTTCGGGTGAGCACCCAACGCAGCGCACTGCCCTTCGGTGCGCTCGGTATCGGCGAACTGATACGGGGAATCGAGTTGACCATCGAGAGCGGTTTGGATGCGACGCCCTTGCGGTGTGCATTGGCCCTGCGCGGTGCGCTGGTCTTTGCCTGCCTGGTGTTGCCCCTGCTCGGATTGAGTCTCGGCCTACTGTGGCGCAACGGTTCTACCACTTCGATTTTGGCCACCGGCATCGGCGCAGCCGCGGTCTACTG
Source organism: Myxococcota bacterium (assembly GCA_028278265.1). Taxonomy (GTDB): domain Bacteria; phylum Myxococcota_A; class Polyangia; order JAAYKL01; family JAAYKL01; genus JANQET01. The sequence goes on along the minus strand of JANQET010000396.1, from coordinate 12,852 downwards.
GATCGGGCTATCGATTGTCTGGAATGGAGCGGTGTTGGCACTCTTGTCGGTGAACCTGCTCTGGTGGTTCAACCCGGTTCTACTCGTCGTCCTCATCATCGGTGCCATCGGGCTCAGGATCGCACCTCGCGTCGCCTGGCTCGGAGATCGCCGATGATGTAGCTCAGGCAGAGCCCGCTGAACAAAATCATCACACCATAGTTGGCCACGAGATAACGCGTGACGAGATCGGAAGAGATAAAAAAGCAGGCCGCCAGGAGCAACAGCACGACACCGGCCAGGGTCGAAGGCCAACTCGCCGCACCGTTCGCACGAGGAGAGCCCAGGGTCAACAACAGGATCCAGATGGAGGCGTAGTACCGGCTGGTGGTCACCATCAAAAACGAGAAATAGAGCATCAGCGCCATCGCCTCTTTGCCGAAGCGCTTGATCAACGCCAACACCAGCAGCAGGGCCCCGACGAGCTGGAGGATCCGTTTGTGCACCCGACCCGCCTTCAAACGATCGTCCTTGGAGCCGCGCCTGATTTGCCAGAAGTCGTCGGCCGTGGGTTTGTGTTGCGCGAGCCTGCCGGCGCCGATGCGTTTTTGCGATGTGACCGGGTGATAGCGGGAGTGGACCTCCATCTTCTCTATCCACTCCGGCCAACTGGTAAGCCCCCTTCCGGTGAGATGGGACAAGCCGAATATTGCCGTCGAGGCGATGCCGAGGGACACCACAAAGGCCAACTGGGGACGATTCAAACAGTCGATCCAGCGGGTGAGCGGGGAACGATGGGGGGAGGGGGTCTTCCAGGGCTTTTGTCGGATCAAATCGACGACCATTTTGACCACCAGGGGGAGGACACAGAACGCCGGAAACACCCGGGTCATCACCGCCCAACTGAACACCACTCCCCCGGCACGGGGTTTTCCCCGGCAGAACAGGGTGAACCCGATGACCGCCGAAGCGAGCCAATCGTACTGAAAAAATCCTCCTGAAAAGCGGTGGTGATTGAACTCGATGGTGTTCATCCAAATGGTTGCCACGAGTGCGACGTCGAGACCAAATCCCCGCCAGAGAAAAAAGAACATCAGAATGAACAGGGGCAGATCCGAATTGGCGATCAACCAATTGGCCCAGCTATCGAGGGGGATCAGGTTGGCCAGCGGTGTGCCCAGGAGGGTCCACGACGGCGGGGAGTTGTACCCCAGATCGATGAACACCTTCTGCCAGGTCTTCGGCTTGAGCTGTCCGTGGAGCAACCGAATATCCCGCCCGAATTGACGCCAGCGATCATTACGGAAGGCGAGAGGGCGGTAGCCGGCCACCAACTGCTCGCGGGAGGCGGTTCTATAGGTTTTCATGTCCCGCAGCCGGCGCAAGAAGCCGAACCCTTCCCTCTTCTCATCGACCCCGGCAGTGGCCTCGCCACTCCCGGTCGTCCGTTTCTCACCAGTCCCCGGTTGATCCGGCTCGGTTGTCCCCTGCGCTGCCCGCCATTGGTCGTCTGCGACGACAACCGCTTTGTACAGATCCTGATAGCCCACCTCGGCGAAGTACTTCGAGCCGACGTAGTAGTGCACCAGATTCCAGGCGCGCAAGTAGTCACCGCGCAACGTGTCATACATGCGCACGCCGTTGTGCAAGACCACGGCGCTGAGGGCGAGACCGGCCAGCAGTGCGGTGTTGAGCAGCTGATACGGTTTGTTCTTGCGACGCAGGGCGAACCGACCGGCCCACAGCAGCGCGGCGGATCCGGCGATAAAGGGTATCCAGACCGGAAAATGACTGCGTTGAAGCGCGCGGGGATCGATCACGAGAAAGATTTCGACGATCGCCATCGCCAGACACACCGCGATGGCGGTGTATCGATAATGAACCATCCACGAAGACCGGTTATTTGCCCCGAGGCGCAGAAAGACGAGCAGACCGAGCATCGAGCCGGCAGACCAGGGGATGAGCGAGTGGGCTAGCTTGCCGGGCAACAGAGTGACGAGCGCGGTGATGAACAATGCGCCGGCGAGCGCACCGAGAATCACCGGCCGGACCAACGGTCGAACAAGCCGACCGGTCGGGGAATTCGTTTGTGGGCCTGTCATTCTCATTCACCGTGATCGTATTTTTTTGTTCCCCCGTCAACTCTTCCACGGACCGCATCACCGTCGATGCCAAAGTGTTCGCGATCCGAATTAAATACCAAAATGAGAATTCTACCTTGACACGGTCGTTTTGGCCGGGCCAATTAAGCGCATGAACGCCAAGATCGCACCCTCGATTCTGTCCGCGGATCTCGGTCGGCTGGCCGAGGAAATTCGAGCTGTTGAACGAGCCGGCGCCGATTGGATTCACCTGGATGTGATGGACGGGAGATTTGTTCCGAACATTACAGTCGGGCCATTAGTGGTTCGTGCGGCACGCGCTGCGACAACCCTACCGCTGGACGTTCACCTGATGATCGACGAGCCGGACCGTCATCTGCAAGATTTCGCCGATGCCGGTGCCGACTACATCACCGTTCACCTCGAAGCCTGTCTGCACCTGCATCGAAGCCTGCAGAACATTCGCCGGCTCGAGAAGAAAGCGGGTATCGCCGTCAATCCCGCCACCCCGGTAGACGACTTGAAGTACGTGTTGGATCTGGTGGATCTGGTCCTCATCATGTCGGTCGATCCCGGATTCGGCGGACAGAAATTCATCGACGCCGCAGTGCCCAAAATTCAAGAGGTCAACACGCAGATCCAGGGACTCGATCACCCGGTCGAAATCTCGGTGGACGGCGGTATCGGCCCCAAGACCAGCGGGCGAGTGATGAAGGCGGGGGCCAGCGTGCTCGTCGCCGGAACAGCGATCTACGGCACCGACAACTACGCCGAAGCGATAAAACAAATTCGTCAGGGATAGGCCGAGTCAGCCCTAAGTTAAGAAGGGTGGCTGAGAGCCTCCCCCTTGAAAAGGGGGGTCGGGGGGATTTCGTCTAACTCTAACTCGCCGCTTTGCGAATTGGTTTGATCGCGGGGGAGGACGCGGCGTCCAGCGCCTTACCGGCCCGGCGCTCGTTCAACCGCTCCACTTGCAGGCAGAACGTCTCGATGCGCGCCTCGAGAAGCTGGGGGAACGGGTTGCCGTCGGTTTCGATGGACAGGAACGGCAGGGCGGTCGGGTCATCGACATCGTATTCGGATCCCCCCTTGACCCGTCGTTCAATGGCCGCCTTGGTGCCCAGCTTCGACTCGACCGCGAGCACGGACTCGATCACCCGTGTCGGCATACAGGCAAAGGGACCGATCGAGATTGCCCCTTGGTAAGCGTGCATCATGTCCTTGAAGAAATTTCCGGTGACGAGAATCGACTCTCCGCGAAACCGCGTGTCGAAGAACTGCTCCCCGTAGCGGAGGATCTCCTCGATATCGATCAGCTCCAGGTCGAACAGCCCGGAGCGGGAGAGGATGGTCTTGATCTTTCTCTCGAACCGGGACTGCAGGGCGAGCTTCAGCTTGAACTGGAGCTTTCCCTTGAGGTCGAAATTGGGCTCGTAAATCCCGAGCTTGATGATCGTGTCCACGTACTTGAGCCACTCGAAGAAATGGGCCCGCTTGGTGACGATCCCGCGGGAGGCGAGGCGGGCGACCAGATCCTGACAGGAGAAGTCGTCCCGCCGTACGAAAATCTCCCCCAGCAGCGCCACTTTGGGGGCAGCGCTCAACGGGGTGCGAAGCTCGATGGCGGACAACCGTCGGGCCACCCGTGCCAGCGTGGCGTACAACCGGGAGGCCTTGCCCCGCTGAAATATATCGATCACCTCACCCCACGAACGATCGAACTCGGCCATCGCGGCTTCCCGGTCGACCGCCAACACGAGCAACGCGTTTTTGATATCCTCCATCACATCCGCTGTGATGAACGCTTTGAGCACGTTCAGTCGATCTTTGCCGCGAAACGCTTTGTAGACGTACCCCTTCTCCGCGGTGAGACTGAACAGGGTGACGTTTTTCAGGCCCCGCTTGCGAATTAAATTGTTGAGAAACACCCGGTACTGGGGAAAGCGACAATTCCCCGGGGTAAAGGGCATGAAGTAGGCGGTCAGCTCCCCTTCCTCGCGGCGCTCCTTCAAATGGCGCAGCAGCCCGCCAGTGGTCAGCAATAAGGGCAGACACTCCTTGCAGGAAGCATTGTTCCGACCGATTTGCAGATCCCGATACTCGTAGACCGGGATCGCCTCGGAGCGAACGCCGATGCCGCGAAAGGCCGCTGCCAGTGCCTGGCTGCTCAAGTCGCCCATCGAGGGAATCAACAGCCGCACCCGGGGATCCATAAAGCTGACCGTCTGACCTTCTGAGGTGACGAAATGGGGGGTAGATCCCTTGAACACCACCTGGGCCGGGGTGAACGACGGGGCAGGTCTATCCCGCTGCTCGATCTGACGGTACCGCTCTACAATATCGAGAAATGCCTCGATCCGGGTATTGATCCCCGCGTCGGCGGTGTGGCTGTCCAGCTCCAGGGTGAGGGATGGTTTGGCCCCCATCAGATCGCGAAAATTGGTCACCAGGAACGAGTCGGGCCCGCAGCTGAAGTTGGTCACGAATGACCCGAACAACTGGGGATGGGACGAGACGAATCTCGCCGCCTTGAGCAGCTCCTGGCCAATCGCCCAACACATGTCCTTTTGGCAGGATTCCTCTTCGAACGGCAGAAAGTCCCAGGGAATGACCCGCACGCCCCGCGAAGCGAATTTGCCGGGAATGCCCATGTTGGCCTCGCCGGCAAAGGCGTTGTACGAACGGCCGAACAACACCACGGCGATCTGTCGGGGATCGGCCTCGAGCTCGGTGAGGATTGCTTTGCCGCGGGCCTTGAAGCCGGCGATGACCTCCCGTTGCTTGTTCGCCGCGCGACGGTAAGCGATGGCAGCCATTGATCGCTCAACGCCCAGCTGAGCGGCAAGCGCTTCGAAAGCCGGCTGCATGCTGCCGACTCCCGCTGAAAAATCGAGCAGGGGCGAGAGCAGCTCAACCCCCTGTAGCTCCTGTTTGAACGCACTCTTGAGGTAGTACGCTTCGCTCTGCAACAGCACGCAGGTGCTCTGATGCTCCTTGGCCTGGCTGACGCTGTTCTCCACTTGGAGGGCCATGATTTTGGGGAGGAAGACGTAATCGAGCTCTTTCTTGAACAGATTGCCGAGAAATCCGTGGGCCAGCTCACCGGGATAGCAAAAGGAGGATCGCCGGCGTTTGCAGCCGTCCGCGTCGGCGCCGTCACTGAGCACCACCTCACAGCCCAGCTCCCTGAAAAAGGTGCCGAAGAGGGGATAAAATGTGTTCGTCAAATAGGACCTGGAAATCCCCACCCGGGGTCGTCGAGGGGCTGGCTCGGCACCGTCTCCCTCGGCATAGACCTGGGCCTGCCGCCAGCGCACGAAATCGAGGGCTTCAACGTCGTGCTCGATGCGATTTCGACGATTGTAGAACCGGTTGCAGGCGCCGCCAAAGGGCATCTTTCGGCCGTTTACCATCGCCACGGCGATCTCACAGCTCCGATCACACCGCTCCTTGCCCCCCTTACAGACAAACGACTTGCCATAGCTGATCTCCGCGTCGGCCAGCTCGGCCAGGTCAAAGGCACCCGCGGGCAGGAGCCCCTGTGCGATCCGGTTCGAGGTCTCCAGGGCCACGCCGAAGGCACCGGACAATCCCGGGTCCGGGGGAACGATGATCGGGCGGTCGATGATCGCCGCCATGGCCAGGGGCACGGCCCGGTTGTAACAGACCCCCCCCTGCATGAAGATCTTTTCCCCGACGGGACGTTGTCCCTTGACCCGGTTGGCATAGTTCAAACACACCGAATTGACGAGCCCGGCCACCAGATCTTCGGTGCGCAATCCCTCCTGGGCCGCGGTTTTCAAGTCCGACCCGATAAAGGCGGAGCACTGATCATTGAAGTTAGGTGGTCTCGTCGAACTGAGCGCGATCCCCTCGATCTCTTCCACCCCGATGCCCAATGCCTCGGCGGCCGATTCCTCGAGAAAGGATCCGGTTCCGGCGGAGCAGGCCTCGTTCATCGCGTAATCCGAGGGCACGCCGTTGGTCAGATGGGTGTACTTGGCATCCTGGCCGCCGATTTCAAAAATCGTGTCCACCTCCGGATCGAAGTGGGCCGCACAGGTGGCATGGGCGATGATCTCGTTGATGATCGCCGGTGTGGAGGCGTGCAACCCGGCGATGTGCCGGCCGGATCCGGTAACCCCCAACCCGATGATCTCCACCCGCTTTTCGACCTGTTCCAGCAAGGCTCGGTAACACCGTCGGGCCGCCCCGACCGGATCCCCGTTGGTGCGCAAGTAGACCGAGCCCAACACGGCATTGTCCAGGCGGCGGAGCACAACCGCCTTGGTGGTGGTCGATCCCACGTCGAGGCCCACCAGACAACTATCGCCGTCCGCCGCACTCCCGCGTTTCGGGGTCATAAACGTCACCTGCGACTCCGCCTGGTGCAGCGGGGGTAAAAACGAGAACGACGAGGCCGAGGCCGTTCGCCGAAGAAGGCCGTCGCGCCCTTGGCCCAGTCGGATGTCCTTGCTCATGGCGTAAAAACCCGCACCGAGGGCTTCGAAACAGTCTGCGGAAGGTGGGATCACCAATCGATCGACCCGCTCGGCCAACCGATCCATCACCGCCGCGTTCCTGGTCACCCCGCCGATGGCCAGCACGCGCCGGCCGGAAGAGCTCTCCAGCAGCTCGCAGACCTTCTCCACCATCATTCGGCACAGGCCAGCGGTCACCCGACCAATCGGTATCCCTTTGTTGAGGGCGTGGGTGCAGTCGCTCTTGCAGAACACCGAGCAGCGACCGGATACCGTGTACGGATCCGCATCCCGCGCCAAGCGGATCGCCTCGTCGACATCGACGTCCATGCGCCGCAACTGTTGCAGGAAGAATTCCCCGGTTCCTGAGGCGCACTTGTTGCCGGTTTCAACCGTCGAGATCGTGCCGTCGGGTGCCAGAAAGTAGGCGATGAAGCTCTCTGCCCCGAGGCTCAACACCGCGTCGAACTCGGCGCTGTTCACATCGCCGACCCTCAACGCGTGCTCGATGGCTTCGGTCTCGGTGATCGTCGGCGCGGTGACATTGTGGGTAAATCGTCGTCCGGTGATCGCGCCCAGGCAGGCCTCGTCCACCTGATACTCATCGAGGAGCTGCTCGAATCCCCGACGGGGATCCCCTCCGTGGGTCAGCGTCGTCGTGTCCACGACGGCGATTCGTCCGTGCTCTTCCTCAAGCGCCACGCCCTTGACGGTCGAAGCCCCCAAACAGATGCCGATCGCTCTCCGGTTCATGTTCAGAATGCCTTTCTGCGGTTAAGTCTCAACGGGTAAACGATTAAAGTGTCTTATAACCCACTTCTCTCAAAAGCGCCCCAGCACAGTGACGCCGAGTTGAACGGTGCGCTCAGCCGTCGGTGCAAGGGTCGGCACGACAGCGATTGAGGGCTTTTGCCGGCGCGCCGTCCAGGTGCCGCCATAGGGGGGAAAGCCCCGCTGGACATTGGCCTCGATAGCCGCCTGGGACGCGGCCACAACGTCTTTGACCGCCAGCACCCCCGCGCCGATCGCAAACAGGACGGTCAGGGTGTTGGTCAATCCGGGCAGGCCCACCTGATCTCGAACTAGGCGACTCGTCACCGCGGCCCCCAGCATCCCCGCCCGGGCGGCCATCGACAGCCAGGCGTAGGCGGTGTTGTCCACATAGAAATGACCCAGACTGGGGAAAACCAAAATCGAAGCACCGGCCACGCCGAGCCCCCCGTAAAGCAACCAGGGTTGCTCCAGATCGAATATTTGGTTGACCGCCACGGCGATCAATCCGATGCCGGCGCCGATCTCCAGGGGGAACGCCGACAGGGCAGTGGCGCGCTTGGGATCGTACGACTCGTCCGGACCGAGCAGTGTCGGCTCGGGCAATTCGGGCATGGAAAACGCCTGCCACGGGGTTTTTGCTTCCTCTCGATCCGGCGCCGGTTCCCGCTCGGCCTCCACCAGATCACCGGGGGGTTCGGTGATTTCGGGCCGGCGCTTGAGCGGCGGATGGGCCATGGCGGCCATCGCGACGATTTGGGCTCCGAGCAATACCAAGCACCCCCAAATCAACGGTCTCTTTTTGATGCTCTCCGGCAACCTCATCACCCCTCGCAAGTAGACTTGGACTCTTGTTTACCTGGTTTCTCTTCTTTTTGAAAACGTAAAAAGGTATCCCGGACCGGCTGATAGCGCGTGACAAATCGCTGCTTTTACAATAGTGAAACCACCGAGATGAACAACAAACACCCCTTCATCCTGGCCTCCGCGTCCCCCCGTCGGCGGCGCCTGCTCGGCGACGTGGGCCTCGAATTCACCGTAATCCCGGCAGATATCGAGGAGCGACGGATCCCCTCCGAATCCCCGGTCGAGCTCTCCCGCCGGCTCGCCGAGCAAAAAGCGAGGTGTGTCGCGGATCGTCAGAAAACGACTCCCCCCGCCTGGGTTATCGGCGCGGACACCATCGTTGTATTGGACAACGATGTACTTGGCAAACCCACGGATCAAGCCGCTGCCGAAGCGATGCTCCGCCGGCTCTCCGGACGAACTCACCGGGTCATCACCGGCTGGGCCGTGGGGCAATCCGGGTCATCCTGGGTGGTCGATCACTGCAGCACGGAGGTGACCTTTCACCCGCTCACCGAGCGCCAAATCGCCGACTACGCCGCCACCAAAGAGGGGATGGACAAAGCCGGGGCCTACGCGATACAAGGAATTGGTTCGTTCCTCGTGGATCGAATTGACGGCAATTACTACAACGTCGTGGGACTGCCGATTTCCCACGTCATTCGGACGCTCATCGAGGTGGGCGCGCTGGAGAGTTTTCCGTTGCGATGAATGAGATAGCGACCAATCTAACCCGAATCAATCAGCGAATCGCCGCTGCAGCGGACAGCGCCGGCCGGCAGCCGAACGCGGTCTCCCTGGTTGCGGTCTCCAAAGTACAACCGGCTGAGTCGATCGAGGCAGCTTACCGAGCGGGTCAACGGGATTTCGGCGAGAACTACGCTCAGGAGTTGCGGGACAAGGCCGAAGCCCTGGCCGGACTCGACGGGTTGCGCTGGCATTTCATCGGTCATCTGCAGCGCAACAAGGCGAAATACGTCGTACCCGTGGTCAGTGTGTTGGAAACCGTCGACTCGGCGCGGCTGGTCGACGAGCTCGATCGCCAGACCGCCCGGTTCAACCGTTCAATCGAGTGTTTGGTGCAGGTCAACGTGGGGGGCGAAGAGCAAAAGTCCGGTTGTGCTCCCGAGGAAGTCACCACCGTGCTCAACGCCGTAGAACGGGCCAAAGGCCTGACCCTCGACGGCTTGATGACCATCCCCCCGTTCGAGCTCGAAGCCGATGAGACAAGGGTCTATTTCCAGGCGCTGGCCAAACTGCGCGACCAATTGGGTGGTCCGGCAAAGCTGCGCCATCTCTCCATGGGCATGAGTCACGACTTCGAGGTGGCGATCGATGAGGGGGCCACCCTCGTCCGCGTGGGCACTGCCGTCTTTGGGCCCCGGCCCCCCCGGCGCTAGTGGCCGCGACCCCCGATATCGAACGAATCAGCTCGTTTTTCGAGTTCTCCGGTGTGTTCAAGCGCGCCGACCCCTACGGCAGCGGTCATATCAACGACACCTATCTGTGCATCAGCGAGCAGGAGGGCCGCGTCGAGCGCCACATCATTCAGCGGATCAACCATCACATTTTCACCGATCCGCTGACGATGATGAACAATGGGGTCCGCGTCGCCGAGCACCTTCGCCAAAAGCTGATCGCCGAGCAGGCGACCGATCTGGATCGGCGCTCTCTCAGGTTTGTGCGGACCAAGAGCGGCACGATCGGCCACCTCGACGACGACGGCCGCTATTGGCGCGCGATGCGCTTCATCCCAAACGCCCAAACTCATGAATTCGCCTCGACCCCGAAACACACATTTGAGGCGGCCATCGCCTTTGGTCGGTTTCAATCACAGCTCCTCGATTTACCGCCAGAGTCCCTACCACCGGTGATTCCCTTTTTTCACCACACCCCCAAGCGATTGGACGCGCTCATTGCGGCGATTGCAAACGACGCGGAAAACCGTGTCGCTTCTGCCCGCCGGACGATCGATTTCGCCCTGCACCGACAACCCCTCTGTGCGGAACTACAAACCCGGCTCGAGCGGGGCGAGCTCCCGTTGCGGGTGACCCACAACGACGCCAAAATCGACAACGTGCTGATCGACACCACCCGGTGCGAGGGGCTCTGCGTGGTCGATCTGGACACGGTCGGGGCGGGGCTGGTCCATTTTGACTTCGGTGATTTGCTTCGCACGGCGGTGTTTGCCGCCGGTGAAGCGGAGCAGGCCATCGATTCTATCCACATCGATATGGAGATGGCACGAGCGGCGGTCGCCGGCTACCTCACCGGCGCCAAGGGGTTTCTCCAACCGTCCGAGCTCGACACCCTGGCCATCTCGGGCAAGCTGTTGGCCCTGGAGACCGGGATCAGATTCCTGACCGATCACCTGGACGGTGACCGCTATTTCAAGACCGCATACCGGGATCAGAATCTTCAGCGGGCGCGCAGTCAGTTTCGGCGCGTCGAACTGCTCGAACAACACGAGGACGAGCTGGTGCGCCTCATCCGGACCCACTGTTGAGACCGGGCCGCACTTCGTCCCGCACGAGGTGAACGACCGTGTTGCTACACACGATTGACTGGATCTTCATCTTCGGATTCTTCGGCTTGGCCTTGGCCATCGGCGCGCTGGTCACCAAACGGGCCGGGCAGAGCTCGTCCGAGTTCTTTCTCTCCAAGCGCGGGATGCCCTGGTGGCTACTCGGCTTTTCCATGGTGGCCACTACTTTCTCCACCGACACGCCGAACCTGGTGACCAACATCGTCCGGACCAACGGCATTGCCGGCAACTGGGTCTGGTGGGCCTTTCTGATCACGGGCATGCTCACGGTCTTCGTCTACGCCCGGATGTGGCGTCGGTTGGGGGTGTTGACCGACCTGGAGTTCTACGAGATCCGCTACAGCGGTCGGATGGCTGCCTTTTTGCGCGGATTTCGTGCGCTCTACCTCGGTGTGTTCTTCAATATCATGATCATGGCCACGGTATCCCTCGCCGCGATCAAAATCGGCGGGGTGATGCTCGGTCTGGCCCCCCATCACTGCATCATCTGGTCGCTGATCGTGACGGTCATTTTCTGTTCCCTGGGGGGATTTCGCGGGGTCATTTGGACCGACTTCATTCTCTTCGTGTTGGCCATGGTCGGCGCTTTTGCCGCGGCTCATACCGCCCTCAGCCATCCGGCAGTCGACGGGCTGGGCGGCCTGCTGGACAAGCTGAGCGACCCGCAGAACCCGACCCTTGCCGAAAAGCTGCGGTTCGTTCCGAGTTTCGATTTTTCCACCCCACAGACGACCAATCTGGTGGTCTCGGTGTTCATCATCCCGCTGGCCGTACAGTGGTGGAGTGTCTGGTACCCCGGCGCCGAACCGGGGGGCGGCGGCTATCTGGCGCAGCGGATGCTGGCGGCGAGAAACGAGGATCACGCCCAACGGGCGGTGCTCTTTTTCAATGTGGCCCACTACGCCCTGCGCCCCTGGCCCTGGATTATCGTCGCCGTCTGTTCCCTGATCGTCTTTCCCGACCTGCTCTCCATCGAGCAGGCGTTTCCCGACGCAGACAAGGGGATCGTCGGCCACGATATCGCCTACCCGGCGATGTTGACCTTTCTCGGTCCGGGATGGCTCGGGCTGGTGCTCACCTCGCTGATCGCCGCATATATGTCCACGATTTCCACGCACCTCAACTGGGGCGCTTCCTATCTGGTCAACGACTGGTACAAACGCTTCGTCAAACCCCAAGCGTCGGAACGGGAGCTCGTCTGGGCCGGCCGGCTGGCCCTCGGGGTGATGATAGTCATCGTCGCCCTGCTGGCGCTGGCCTTCAAGGATGCGCTCGAGTGGTTCAATGTCCTGTTGCAGATCGGCGCCGGCACCGGACTGATTTTCATCCTGCGCTGGTTCTGGTGGCGCATCAATCCGATCTCGGAGCTGACCGCAATGGTGGTCTCGTTCCTCATCGCGCTGGGCTTTTTCATTCAACACAAGCTGATCAACAGTGCTCAGGCGGCGCTCGTCGAATCGGGTCTGGACGCAACCGCCGCCTACCAACAGGCCGTCGAGCGGTACCACGGCTGGGAAGGGTGGCAGGAGTTGCTGTTCGGTGTCGTGATCACCACCATCTGCTGGGTCACCGTCACCCTGCTGACCAAGCCGTCGGACAAGAGCAAGTTGCTCGCGTTCATCCAACGGATCAATCCCGGCGGACCGGGCTGGAAACCGATCATCGAAGAAGCCAAAATACGGGGCCTCGACCTGCCCCAACAAAACCGCGAAGATGCCCTCCCCTTGGGCATCCTGCGCATGGTGCTCGGCTGCACCGCGGTGTACGCCACCCTCTTTGCCACCGGTTTCTGGCTTTTTGACAACCCATTGCCGGCCACCGTGCTCACCATCGTGGCGATCGTAGCCGCGAGTGTGCTGATCATCAGATGGCGCCGAATAGGGGTTCCAACACCTTAGAGGATCGCAAGCCCCTCTCTCCCCCCGGCCTTCCCGGGAGCCTCTCCCCCAGCCCCTCTCCGTCAAGCGGAGAGGGGAGCAGGAAAGGGAAAGAAAACGCCACACTCCCCTCCGGTTCCCCCTCTCCACCTGGAGGGTGTTGTAAAAGGAAAAAATGGATTTCCAAAACATAGGGTAGCTAGGGGCGGTTGCCCGCCCCCGGCTCCCACACCACCGTGCGTACGGTTCCG
>JANQET010000142.1 GCA_028278265.1 Myxococcota bacterium | reverse complement strand
ACTGCCGTCCTGAATCTTGGCCACCCCAAAATCAGATAATTTGACGATTTCCTGCCCGGTGGCGGCATCGGTGGTAAGCAGGACATTCTCGGACTTGAGGTCCCGGTGGACAACCCCTTCGCGATGAGTCGCGCAAAGACCGTCCAGAATCTGCAGCGCAATTGCCACGGTCTGGTTCAATGAGAGGCGACCTTCCTTGGCCAGCCGCTCGCGCAGGGTCTCACCTTCGAGCAACTCCATCGCCTGGAAGATTGTATCGTCTTCCTCTTTACCGACATTGTAGACCTGCACCAAATTGGGGTGGCCTATTTGACCGACGGTTTTCGACTCGCGGAAAAACCGGCTCACCGCATCGGGAACGCAGGACATTTCGGTGTGCATCACCTTTACCGCAACCTTGCGTTGATCGGATAGCTGGTAGGCTTCGTAGATCGCGCCCATACCGCATTCGCCCAGAAAACGCGTCAACTTGTATGTGTGGCCGAGAATTTGTCCCTCTAGATAGGACATGGGCCTTCATCTCCCCTCAATTCCATCAAGTTCGCGATTAAACCCGCGTCTCTGTCGAGTCCCGTTCGGGTCGATCGTTCAGCAACCCGAATCCACTAGTCTACTTACCCCAAAACCGAGAATAAGAAAATGCCCGAGTTGATCCGATCACCCGCGGTCCTGACGCCGGGCCGCGGCGGCCAGCGATCGCACCGACAGCAACATCACGATGACCACCGCCAGCAAGGGCAACACCACAAAAAAGGCAACCAGGGTCTCAGTGCGCATGGATAGAATCGGCTGCCGAACATTTGTCTGGTAGATGAACTGAAATACGGCCAGAAAAAAAACGTTCAACCCGAAAAGCGAGATTTCGCAAATCCCTCGCAGCCGTTCGATCAACTCGGCCTTGCGCTCGTCCGTTGAGAGCCAGAAGGCCTTCCCGGGCACTGCCAGCATCCCATCGTTCAAATGTGGTAACTTCCAGTAAACAATTGAGAAAACGATATTTGCAGCACTAATGATACCCAACCACTCGTAAATGAATTGCCGACGCGAGGTGCCGGCGCCCCCCATCGCCCCGACATCGAGGGGCAGATGATCGTATGTGGCCAGTAGGTACCCCCCGTGCACGGCGAGGGGCACGAGCCAGAGCCATGTGCTCAAGTGTCGCACCGGTTCACTCCTCTTTCCGGGGCAGGGAACGCAGCAGGGCGTCCAGCAGATCGATTCGCATACCGAAATTGTAACCGGTCAATTTTTTTCCGTTTTCGAGATAGCCACCAGCGTTGATGCCGATGACCCGACCGGACAGATTGAACAGGGGACTCCCCGAGGTACCGCTCGCCGAGAACGCAGAGTGCTGCAGGAGGGTGTTCTGCCCCTGGGCGCCCAGGCGATGGGCAAAGGTGGTCACCCGACCGATATCCCCTTTGATGAAGGTGGCCTCCGGCGCATCCGCCCGGTTGAGGGTCCCGGGAAATCCGTACATGAACACGGGAACCCCTGCAGCCACTTGCACAAGCTCCTCTGGTGGGGAGAGGGTCACCACGTGTTGCAAGCGACCGCGAATACGCAGCAGCCCCACATCCGGAGAAAGGGTACCCCAGCGATAGCTGGGATGTTGAACCATTTCGGTCACGGCGTATCGATGGGTGGGCGCCCCGTTCATCAACACAGTAGGGGCCGAGTAGGACTGCCGTGCTTCGATCAGGCAGTGGGCATTGGTCGCCAGCAGGTCCGGCCCCACGGCAAAAGCGGTGCAGAACCCCTCGAGCCCGTCGGCGCTCGGTTGACCCTTGGTCTGCGGGATCCCGGCGAGCATGAAGATGGCGAACCGATTCGCCGTGGCGATGGCACCACCAACGGTCTCACCGGAATCGATCCCTGAGGGATGTGCGACCCTTGCCGGGCGACCGGAGTAGACGGCCACCAACACACCGGATATGATCACGACGGCAATTGCGGCAAGCACTGCAAATCGCTTGAGCCGACGGGACGATGACCGGAGCTTTTCGTCGACAAGGGACTCGAAATAGTCGGTGGACTTGGAAGTGCCCGTGCGCTTCTTCAATCCGGCCTGAGCCAGGGCCTGGCGGATCAGCATGCCCACCGTGCGCTCCCCGTACTTTTTGGGTTCCGGGGGGGGCGGATGAACAGTTGTCGAGGATTCTTCCAGGGCCCAATACACTTGAAATGCAGGTCCGGACTCGCCCAGTGTGATGGTGTCCCCCAAACTCAACCCAGCAGTTTTCACCCGCCGATCGTTGAGCCAGACCCCGTTGGTCGATGCCAGATCGACCAGGCTGACCCCGTCGTCAACCCGACGTATCTCCGCATGAAACCCGGATACCCCCTCACTCCGGTCGTCGGCAAACACACAGTCGTTGTCCGGATGACGGCCGAGACGAACGACCCCCTCCCGATCGATCACCTCTCGTTTGCCAGCTCGAGAGGGATCCCGATGTACGATGGTGAGCTTCATCGCGCCAGTCTATAAAGCAGCGCTTTTTTTCACAAGCCCGCAGGTGCCCCACTAGTAACCGTACTCATAGGCGCCGATATCGCTGATAGTTCCGTCTACACCCACCCCGTCCAAGTCGAATCGGGTGTTGTTTTCCACATCCTGTTCCTGCAAGGGGGTGAGGTCGTCTTGCCCCCGGTCGATACAGGTGGAGTCAGAAGACAGGTGCAGATCATAGTAGGCATACTCGCTGTTCACGGTGGCGGGCGCCTCGATCGCTCCCCAGATGAAGATCCGGTTGTTGTCGTTGATCGGGATGAGGTAGCCCCAGGGGTTGTCCAAGGTGGGCACCAGGTAGAGTCCGCGCAGCTCGCCGGGGGACCAATTGACGTCCGAGTCGAGGAGCACGGTCGCTGGGTAGTTGAGGAGGGGTAAGCTGCCGTAGTCGACCGCTTCCCACATACCCCAGATGACATCCCCTTCATCGAGGGAGAATTTGGGATCCTCGTTGTAAATCGGGCTTTCAGCATTGGCCCAATCCCCCTCGACCAGACTCCAACCGATATCAATCAGATCGGTATCAGGGGCGGCAATCTCTTTAGAGGAAGTGCTGTCTTCAGAGAAGTTGTTCCAGAAAATGGAGTTGCGCACCAAAAACGAGCCGTTGTTGGTGACCACGGAGACCGCACCGCCCTTTACGGCCGTATTCCTGAAAAAGGTACAGTGGAGAATGGATGCGTCCTCGATGCGCCCAACCAACAGGGCCCCTCCCCCATCTCCCCCGGGGGCAAAGTTCCCCATGAATACACTGTTTACATATTCTGCCAAACCAAAGGCCGCGATCGCCCCCCCACCCGCCGGTGCGGAGTTGCCGGTGAAGATACACCGATTGAAAGTAGCGAACTCCGCCCCGTCGGTGGGGATGTAGACCGCACCCCCCAGAGATCCTTCGGCCACATTGCCGGTGAACAAACAGTTTTCAAAAGTGGTCCAACCGAATCCCGAAGCCCCGGCGTTGAGGTCCGTCCCCACCGCTCCACCGGACTCGGCAGCGCGGTTGCCGGCAAAATGGCTGTTGGCCACGATGAGGTTGCCGTCCGTATTGATAAACATGCCGCCGCCGGTGCGATTGCGCGGTGCTGTCCCGTTCGCCGCCCCATCGGCGATCACGAATCCGTCGAGACGGGTGCCATCGCCGCAGTTCGCAACCGTGCTCACACAGGTGACCACGTTGTGGACTTTAGTGGTCTGGGTGGCCGCATCATACCCGCTCAGAACCGTGGGGTGCATGCGGAAATCCCGCTGATCCCGAGAGAGCTCGTCTCCACGGAAACCTCCGTACACTTCAACATTGCCGGCCAACGCCAGGGTATTTGCCGCCGCGTTTTTATACTGGTAGTAGACCCCGCCGGCGACCCAGATTTCACAGTTCGCATCCTCTCCCACCACCCCGTTTATCGCCGGCTGAATATCTTTGTACGCCCGGGCCCAGGCTGTCCCCATGTCCGGACCGTTATAGGTGCTGCTCAGATCCACATGACGGAGGCAAACCTCGCAATTCTCACCGGTCCAGCCGTCCGGACAGCCGCAATACGCCGAGACGTCGTCGATATTCTTGCAGATTTTATCAATTTCATCGCAGTCCTGAACCACCGGCTCGATGAATTGACCGCAATCGTCGATCCAATAAATCGCGTTCTCCACCTCGTCGCACTGCTGTCCGTAATACATCTCACAGCAGCGATCCTCCTCCTCGGAACAGTTCTCATCCACTCCACAGGGATCCTCTGCGCCGGCAACGCAGCTTCCCGCTCCGTCGCAGTGATCGCCGAACGTACAAAACAGATCATCATCGCAGACAGTGGAGGAATCGTTCACCGTCAACTCGCAATAGTCGGCCAGCGCAGATGTGGCGTCGCAGGTTCCCCGATAGCAGGGCTCGTCGTACTCGTCGGGGATGTCTCCTGCATACTCGCACTCCCTGCCGTTTTGCACCACTTGCACACATTCGTCCTGGACGCAGTCCTTTGCGGTGCAGGCCAGCTCGTCGTCCGGGCAATCCTCCGGACCGTCGCACTCGTCGTCCGTATCGCCATCGGCGTCTGTGTCGGCATCGCTGTCGGTGTCAGTGTCCGTGTCGGTATCCGTGTCGGCGTCCGTGTCCGTGTCCGTATCGGTATCTGTGTCGGTATCCGTATCCCCACCGGTGGATCCGTCGGGATCCGCCTCGGGCACGATCAGCGAACACGCCGCCAAACAGATGCTGGCGGCCAGGACCGCGATTCGACCGTTCATGCTCTTCATGCTCCAGCCCTTTCTTTCCTAAATTCTTTTACAAATAGTTTAAATGGGTTTTGCCAAAGAACAACAAAATCCCGCCCCAAATCAGAGGCTGTCCAAAATCTTCTGCCGCTGCTGCTCGAACTCCTTTCGGGTGATCAATCCTCGATAGTACAGCGCCTCGAGTTTGCGCAGCCTGGTGCGGACCTCCTCCGGCTCCTCGCTCGCCCCCTGCCCTGCTGTACTATCCGATTCCGGAGTGTGCTCGCCCGCGTCACTGCCCAGACCAACCGGTTCCTCGATGCGGGCCAATGTCCCTTCCCAAATCAAGGCAAACCGACGTCGCGTCACCCGGCAGCCGAAGTGAAGGTCATCCCCAAGCTGCTGTCGGGCCCAGGTCGAGCGAATGTTGACCACTGCGTTGGCCCCGCGCCGCTGGGCCAGCCGTTGCAGCCTGATCAGCCCCTGAATTCCGGCATCCCGGCAGCTCCCCCGATCCGCATCGACCACCGCCTTGACCTGAATCGGTTTGAGGATGGCGATCTCCTTGGGGGGCGTCTGGGGAAAGAAATACAATGACACGGCCAAATCGTTGAACGCCACCGCGTCCGGGTCATCGTAGCGAATATACGGTTCGAGCACCGCGTAGCAGGTAGAGAGTCCGCCCCCATCGATCTTTGTGGCCTCGCAGATCCGATTGTGCGCTCCCTGCTGCCCGGTGCCAGCCGGGGTTCGACATCCCAAGAGAGCGACCGAACCAACATTGATGAGCGCGATTAGCAGCACCGTCGAATTATTCATGCGGTTCCCTCTGGAAAAGCCACGATCTCGTCGACAGAGGCGGCACCGGTGAGCACCATGGCCAATCGATCGAGCCCGAGGGCAATCCCCACACACGGAGCGAGTCCCTCTTGTAACGCAAACAAGAAGTGCCGGTCCAGGGGATAGGTCGACTTGCCCGCTTTTTCACGGGCTGCCCGCTCCGCTTCGAATCGCTCTTCCTGTTCCGCCGCATCGGTCAGCTCGGCGAACCCGTTGGCCAATTCCAGACCGCCGATGTACAGCTCAAAGCGCAGCGCCGTTTGGGGTGCTGCCGGATCGAGGCGGGCCAGGGAGGCCATCGACGCGGGATACCCCTCGAGAAAAACCGGTTTGTCCCGGGGCAAGGATGGCTCGACTTTTTCGACGAGATCCACGTCAAAGCGGTCGGGATCCGGGTGCGCGCCGGGACGCCAGCCGGCGAACCGTTCAAACGCCTCGCTCACCGTCAGGCGATGCCATGGGGGTGACAGATCAACGGCAATCCCCTGTCGGGTCACCAACGGGTAGGTGCCCAGGGCCCGCGCCGCGCCGGTGATCAACCACTGGCAGTCCTCGAGCAGTCGGTCGATTTCCGGTTCCAGCCGATACCATTCGAGCATGGTGAATTCGGGGAGGTGCTCCTCGCTGCGCTCCCCTTGACGGAAACAGTGACAGATTTGAAAGATCTTGTCGTACCCGGCGGCGAGCAGCCGTTTCATCTGCAGCTCGGGGGAGGTGATCAAATAGCGGGAACCGCTGGGTTGAGCATCGATGTGGATCTCCGGTGCCGGACAGGGGATCCGGGTCGGTGTCTCGACTTCCAGGAATCCCCGACCGACAAACTCCGCGCGGATTGCCGTGAGCATCTCGGCCCGCTGCCGGAGCCGGGATTGCAGGTTTTTCAGACGGGATCTATCGGACTGTGGCGGGGGGGTATATTTTCTGTTCATCGTTATCGTATTCTTGCGCCGGCGTGGGGAACCACATACACTCCAAGTATGCACTGGTCCACTAAACTCTCCATTATTGTCGCCCTGACTTGGTTTGCAAGCGGCTGTGCGACCGCACCGACGAGCAAGCCTCAAACGACCGCCGCGGCGACGGCAAAATCGTTCAACCGCGTCGACGTACCGGCCAAGATTGCCGAACAGTCTCAGAACCACTGGATCAAAGTCCTCTACTTGTTGCCGCTCAATCATCCGGATCGGGCGATGCTTCGCGATCGACTGGTTCATTCGATGGCCGACCGTTTCGGCCAGCTCAGAACCGACGATCTGAGCTCGCGCAAAGGAATCGCCGAGGAGGTATTCGCGCTGCACAGCGCCCGCGATTTTCAGCGGGGCCAGGTTGCCGTCGATGCCAAGTCCATTGCCCACTGGTTGGTGGAGACCTACGAGAAACGGGGCGACGAAGCGATGGTCCTGGCGGGGTTACGCCTGCTGATGTTGATCGAACCTCGCGAGGCGGTCCATCAGGAGCGTTATCGCACATTGACCGAATGGTCCGAGTCGGTACGGCAGACCATCTCCGACCGCCAGGAACAGTTGACCTCCCTGATCCGGCTCTACCAAAAGATCATTCGCTTAATCCCTGAACCGGAGACCGTCGACCGGCTGGCCGAGCTCTACGTCGAGCGATACCGGCTGATCCTGGATCGGTTTCAGAGCAACGACGCCCTGTCCAGCGCATTGCGCAATCTCGCCCCGTTCGAGGCCTATCGTCAGGGACAGATTCTGCAGACCTTTCCCATCAACATCATTCACATTTTCTTTGTGCTCGGCAAACCGGCGGCCGCCCGCCTCCATCTGGAAGAGCTGGTCAGTGTGGGTGCCGTGCCGGTGGAGTACATCGAGCTCCTCGATCGACTCGATCACGATCAAGATCGCGCAGACAGTTTTTACACACTGGCCCGTCACCTGGCCCCGATCGATACCCGCGCCGGGCTGCGCGCCTGCATTCTCGCACGCGCCAGCGATCCCCAGGACCCCCGTTTCCCATTGTGCGTCGGCAGCTTGCTGGAGCGGCTGGACTGCTCGGAGTGCGCACTGGAATTCTACGCCGAAACCGCGGAGATCGCACCGGACGAAGAGATGTACACCGAGGTGTTGACCCGCTTCAAAGGCGCCCTGACCCGGGTCCATCTGGCAGAGAAAATCGCCGAGGCGAGTCGGGGCATCACGCTGGGGGACAAACTGGTCGCCAAGGCGCTGGAGCTGAGGCCCGACGAAGACAGCAAGCTCCCCGAAGCGATTGCCGAGCTGCTCTATCAGATGGGTGAGGTCGAATTCGACGACGGCAATATCCCCAACGCGATCGCTCACCTGACCCAAACCTACGACGTGCTGGCCAACGTCCCCACCCTGCTCAAGCTCGCTGAGGTCTATTACCTCAAGAACGACTTTCGCCAGGCAATCACCGTGCTCGATCGGGCCTCTGAGATGAAGGGCTTGTCCCGGGACACTTCCGGTTTTTGGCGCGCTTTTGTCCTCGAGAGGACGGCTGATTCGCTCTCCTCATTGGGCAAGAACGCAGAAGCCGAGGACGAATATCGCCAAGCCCTGTCCCAATGGGAATCGGCCAAGGTCACCGCCGAACAAGCCGCCACAGTGGCGATTCGACGGGGGGTGATTTTCGATCGGCTGGGGGATGCCAAGGCATCGAAGGCCTCTTTCGAGATCGCCGTCCGGCTCAATCCGGATCGTCAGGCCACCTACGCCGAGCTGCTCTCCTACTTGGTGACCCGCGGCCATCTCGACCTGGCGATTCAGTTCTACCGTCTGGCGTACAACCAGGATCGCATCGAGGCGATGTGGAAGATCTACTATTCCCTGTGGATCGAAGGGCTCTCCCTGCGCATGGGCAAGGGATCATTCGAGATGGCGCGCAACTACCTCATGCACAGCGACGATGACACCTGGCAGGGGCAAATCGCCCGCTATTTTTCGGGGAAGATCACCCTAGACGAGCTGAAGGCCGCTGCCAGCAATGTCGGCCAGCAGGTGGAAGCGGACTACTACGGGGCCCTGCTCGCCCTCAGCGAGGGGCGCAAGAAAGAGGCTCGTGCCATGCTGGAGCGGGTCGTCGCTTCGAATCTACTCGGTTTTTTCGAGTATCGGATGGCCCGATCGATCCTGCAGAACAAAGCCGAGCTCGATCCCTAACCGAGCCTTGCACTATCGCCAGTTTCAGTGTGACGAGAGAATTTTTATAACCCGCAGTGATTTCTTTTACAGTGATCTTTGACTTTGAAAAGGGTATATTTCTCGCTGCAAACCATAAGGAGAAAAGAATGAAGACCAGCAAATCAAGGACTGCCCGCATCGCCGCGCTGTTGCCGATTGTCCTCATCGCTTCGTTCGCCTTTGGCTGCGCCAAGTACAAGCGCAAAATCGCCGATCAAGACGAGGAGCTGGCCAAGCTGCGAATTGAAATCGACGAACTGGAGGCCAATCGGCAGGATCTCGAATCCGCCCAATCCGATTTGGAGAAGGCCAACGCCGATCTCGAGGCCGCCCGGGCCGAGCTCGAAGCGCGCATCGCCAGCATGTTGGAATACCAAAAGGCGCTGGAATCCCAGCTCGAAGAACTGGGTGTCGACAAAAGCAAGATGGCCGCCAAGTTCGAGGCGGCGCGCAAGAGCCTGGCTTCCCAGCAAAAGCTGGTCGCTGAAATGAGAAAGAAACAGGCCGCAGCACAACACCGATTGCGCACGCTGAAAAACATGCTGCTGCGCTTCAAATCGCTGATTCAAGGGGGCAAGCTCAAGGTCCGGATTCGCAACGGCAAGCTGACCCTCGAGCTGCCCAGTGCCGTGTTGTTCGAGCTGGGCGTGGCCGCCCTGAGCGAAGACGGCAAGAAAACCCTGGCCCAGGTGGCCTCTGTGCTCGCCAGGGTGCAAAACCGGGAATTTCAGGTCGCAGGCCATACCGACAATGTCCCGATTACGAGCGGCCGCTATCCGTCCAACTGGGAGCTGAGTACCGCACGGGCGGTTTCGGTGGTCAAGTTTCTCCAGCGCAAAGGGGTGCGACCGACGGCCCTCTCTGCGGCGGGGTATTCGCAATATCAGCCGGCGGTTCCCAACACGGACAAGCCGCGCCGCAAGCTCAACCGCCGAATCGAGATCGTGCTGATGCCCAACCTGGATGAGCTGCCCGATCTCTCCGCACTTGAAAGAGAGCTGAAAAAGTAGTCCCCAATCGACCGAATTATCGCGGATCGCCGACCGAACCCTTGTACTTCGTATACCCTTACTGTAAGTCAAACGGTAGATAGCTACGTTGATGAATATTGGCAGAAGCAATGACCTATCAAATATGCGTACAGCAAAGCGGCGCACTACAGGGCAGCGGCCGCGTTCCGGGGGATAAATCGATCAGCCATCGGGCGGTGCTGTTCGCCGCCCTGGCCGAGGGAGAGAGCCGAATCGCCAACTTCCTCGACGGGGGCGATTGTCGGGCTACGCTGCAGGTGCTGAGGGACCTGGGGACCTCGATCACGACTCCCGACCCGACCGGCCTGCTCGTCACCGGCAAGGGTCTCGATGGCTTCGCCCCACCCCGGACTGTGCTCGATTGCGGCAACTCGGGGACCACTATCCGGCTGTTGGCCGGTATGATGGCCGGACAAGGGTTCGACAGTACCCTCGACGGCACGCCCCAATTGCGCCGCCGACCGATGGGCCGAATCATCGAACCTCTCCGGCAAATGGGCGCGCAAATCAGCACTGATAATGATCGAGCCCCACTTAGGATTAAGGCTCACACTCGCGGGGATTCAGGATTAAGCGGAATCGATTACCGGCTCCCGGTCGCCAGTGCCCAGCTGAAGAGCTGCCTCATTCTCGCCGGTCTCTACGGTCGAGGTCCGACGGTACTGCACCAACCCGGCCCGGCACGAGATCACACCGAACGAATGCTGCGGGCCATGGGCGCAAAAATTCAGTCAACCGGCAACCAACTCGTCGTTGAGCCCCAATCCACCCCGCTCCGTCCGATCACACTGACGGTGCCCGGTGATATCTCGTCCGCCGCGTTTTTGCTGGTCGCCGCATCCATCGTACCCGACAGCGCCATTCGCATAAAGGACGTGGGACTGAACCCGACGCGAACCGGCATCATCGACGCTCTCAAGAAAATGGGCGCCGATATTTTCCTGGAGAATTTGCGCGAGCAACAGGGAGAACCGATCGGGGATATTGCCGTGCGCCATACAGAGCTGCGCGGCGCCACCTTCAGTGGTCCGGAGATCGTGACGATGATCGATGAGCTCCCGGTGCTCGCAGTGGCCGGTGCTTGCGCGTCGGGTCGAACGGTGATCGGCGATGCCGAGGAGCTGCGCGTCAAAGAGACCGACCGCATCGCTACGACAGCTTCTCAACTGAGCCTCCTCGGCGCCGCGGTAACTCCCCGCCCTGACGGCATGATCGTCAAAGGGGGCACGCCGCTCATCGGTGCGCGGGTCGCCAGCCTGGGGGATCATCGATTGGCCATGCTGCTGGCCGTTGCCGGATTGGTCGCCGAGGGCACGACCTTCATCGATGACGGACAAGTGACAGCCGACAGCTTTCCCGGTTTTGAAAACTGCTTGGCGTCCCTGGGAGCCGAGTTGAGGATCAACAAAGATGACTGCAGTTAACGCGCATACGCGTCTGGTCGGCTTGATCGGCTGGCCGGTGGATCACAGTCTCAGCCCGACGATGCACAACGCAGCATTCGAGGCGATGGAGCTCAATTGGGTCTACCTCCCCCTGGCGGTCAATCCGGAGGTGGAAAACCAGGTTTCCAGAGCTGTCTTGGGTCTGGCGGCGTTGGGATTTGCCGGTGCCAATATCACCATTCCCCACAAACAGGCGGTGATGCCCTATCTCGATGAAATCACTGAATCGGCGATGAGCATCGGCGCGGTGAACACTGTCCACGTGGCTGAAGACGGCCGGTTGAAAGGGGACAATACAGATGCCGCGGGCTTCTTGGCCGACCTGAACGAGCACAACATCGATTTACGAGAGATCGATGCCCTGGTCATCGGCGCCGGCGGGGCAGCCCGTGCCGTGATTTTTGCATTGGCCCAAGCCGGTGCCCATCGCATCACCGTGCTCGGCCGGACCCCGGCGCGGGCGATCCAGCTGGTCGGAGCCATGCAGCGGCAGTTTCCCAAAATCGTCTTCGCCGCCTACCCCTTTGACAACGCCTTTGAAACTCAGCTGCCGCGGGCAAGATTTATTGTCAATTGCACCCCCCTGGGCATGACTGGACACGAGGACAGCCTGAGCAATTTCGTGCGCGGTAAATTCACCCCGGATCAAATTATCTATGACTTGGTGTACGGTCCCCGGAACACGTCCCTGATCGACCACGCCAAGGAGTGCGGCGCCAGAGCATTCGATGGGCTGGGGATGCTGGTGCACCAAGGCGCCCTCTCCCTGGAAATCTGGAGCGGTAGACCCGCACCGATCGAGGTGATGCGCCGGGCCGCCGAAGCGCGATTGGGTTTGTCCTCCCCTCGTCCTTGAGCCAGCGCGAGCCGATGGATTTCACTTTGTACAACATTGTTCTCGTCGGCCCCTCGGGCAGCGGAAAGAGCACCGTGGGCCGGGTTCTCGCCCAACAACACTCCAGAACATTCATCGATATGGACCTCGAAATCGAGCACCGGCTGGGTTGTTCGATCAGCGACTGTTTTGCCGAGCAGGGGGAAGCGGTGTTTCGGGATGCGGAGTCACAATTGTGCGAGGAGCTCGCCCAGCGCAATGGTCTCGTCATCGCCGCGGGCGGGGGTGTTTTGGAGCGATCCCAAAATCGCCGGGCGCTGGCCCAAAACGGAATCCTGGTCAACCTGCACGCGCCGATCGACGTGCTGCTCGCCCGGTTGGCACCCCACGCCGATCGTCCGTTGCTGCGGCACGGTCAACACAATAGCAGGGAGCGCTTCGTGGCGCTGCTGAACAAACGGCGACAAACTTATCAAGCGGTTCCCGTGCAGGTGAACACAGCGGGGTTGAACGCACAAGCGGTGGCCGACCGAATCATCGAACAGATTGAGCGCCAATGGTCAGGAAACAGCAGTGAGTAGCTTACACGTCAAAACACAATCGCAATCCTATTCGATTGAAATCACACCAGGAGGCCTTGCCGCGTTCGGGCAGCGTGCAGTGAGCTGCCTCGGCCGATCACCGAGAGCGGTCATCGTCACCAATCCCACGGTGGATCCATTGTACGGCCCGACCATCGCCAGCAGCGCGGCTGAGGCAGGCATCAAAGCGACGATCACCCACGTCGGGGATGGGGAACAGTTCAAGACATTGGACTCAATTGCCGGGCTGTACGCCGATTTTCTGGCGGCCGGGCTCACCCGTAGCGATGTGGTGCTCGCCCTGGGGGGCGGTGTTGTCGGGGATATGGCCGGATTCGCCGCGGCGACCTATTTGCGGGGGATCGATTTCATTCAAATCCCCACGACGTTGCTGGCCATGGTCGACGCGTCGGTCGGTGGAAAAACCGGGGTTGATCTGCCTCAGGGAAAAAACCTGGTCGGCGCCTTCAAGCAGCCCCGGGCCGTGCTCATCGATCCCCAAGTGTTGGCGACTCTGCCGGCCGAGGAGCTGGCGTCAGGTATGGCCGAGGTGATCAAACACGGTCTTATCGGCGATCCCGACTTGTTCGACACCTTGGAACGCCGACCACCGGACGATTTGGCCGCGCTGGTCCACCGCGCCCTCGCTGTAAAGGTAGCCATTGTCGAGCAGGACACCTATGAACGAGGTCCGCGAGCCCTGCTCAATTTGGGCCATACCTTTGGGCACGCACTTGAGCTGCTCAGCGACTATCGCCTGGGACACGGTCAGGCCGTGGCCTTGGGCCTCATCGCAGCGACTCGAATGTCAGCGCGCCTCGACTTGTGCTCTCCTTCTCTAATCGCCCGGGTGGAACGCGCGGTGAAAACCCAACATCTGCCCACTAGAATATCCGGTTTCACCGTTGCAAACGTAGTAGCGGCAATGAAACACGACAAAAAGAGAAACGATGCCAACTTGCGATTCATCGTGCTCAGCGCCCCGGGGGAGACGACCGTCATCGACAGTCCGCCGGACGGGGTAATCGCCGACGCGGTCGGTTGGATACTCGAAGATTGAGAGGTAACCATGGCGCGAATCACGGTAGTCAACGGACCGAATCTGAACCTGCTGGGCACCCGAGAACCTTCGATCTACGGTTCGGAATCGCTCGACGATATCCATACGAAACTGTGCACTGCGGCCGAGCCGGAACACACCGTCCACAGCGTCCAGAGCAACGGGGAAGGAGCGATTATCGACCACCTGCACCAGGCGCAACAAGCCGCTGACGGCGTCCTACTGAACGCCGGCGCCTACACACACACATCCTATGCCATACGCGATGCCATAGCGGCAATCAACCGCCCCACCATCGAGATTCACCTGAGCAATATCCACGCCAGGGAACCGTTTCGAACCGAATCGGTCATCGCCCCGGTTTGCGTGGGGCAGATCTGCGGATTCGGTTGGTACAGCTACATCCTCGGGCTCCACGCCCTGTTGCAACTGTTAGGTGAATCCTCTTCATAGTTCTTTGCGGTAGAGCGAACTGCCGATTCCGCTATCCGGCTATTCTTTCTTTTGGGTATTGGGCTTGGCGAAGATGGTCGGAGAGATCTCGGGATTGAGCTGCAAACGGTCGAACTCGATGATAGTCGTGTCGCCGCTGACCGAGACCATTTCAACTCGACGGACCACACTCTGTTCCGTGAGCTGCACCCGGATAACAGAAAACAATCGCCTGACCTCGGCAGCTTTGGGGACGAGCGCTTTGCCCCCAGCGGGCAACTCACTGATTTGATAGCGCTCCTGGAGCCGACTGTAATCCGTTCCCGCTAGAACGAGGAGATGGCCGGCGAGAATCTTCATCGCCGGATCGCTGCTCATGTCGAAGGCCTTAGTCACGTTGAATTCCGGATAGTGAATCCAGGCCAGATCCCCTTTGATCACCATCACTGACTTTGATGGGGATTGGGTCTCCCAGCGCAGCACACCAGGGCCGCCGAGGTAGAACCGTCCGCTGGAGGTCAACGTTTCAGAGAGGGCCACCAGTTTGCGCTTCATGATGAAATCTGCAATCAGACGATCCGGGTGCTTCAGCTCACCTGCCACACATAGGCTAATATTGGAAATAATTATCAGCGATATGATCCATTTCAATCTCATTTGGTCCCTCAAATCCTATCTAACACGATGTCAGCGTTTCAGTCATTTTCATTTAATCGATCCGGCAGAAATAATAACGATTTATCGAACGTCGACCCCATTTTGGCATCAACGGGAATTGGACGCACCGGTGAACCACCCTATTTACCGTCTCGAAAAATAAAACCGACAAACTCGATGGATTGGCGCCAGCACCGGACAAAATTAGATTAATCATTAAATAACTCGTTCAACTGCAGATTACAATCTAACCCGGCTGTTGCTGTTAATGTAACATAATTCAAAGTAATTTGTATTTACTCGGCTGGCACAATGTATTCAAATGTAGGCAAACGTGAAGTACACAAAAACCGTTCACCCTTGCTGCCACTAGCCAGGTTCCTTTTTGAATCTCTCCTCCACCTGGCTTTCAGTGAGTTATTTAATGAGAAGCAAATCATTTAATATAAACTGATATATTAAAATTCTTAATGCCACCAGTGCAAAAGATGAGTTTTTCAAAAAAAGATGTCACGCCCCATCGGCGAAAGCTGTACAATAAATAGCGCTGCAAAAAAAAATTGGGAAGGAGATTTAGATCTATAGCAACCTGAAGCCAATAGTGATAAACAGTCTGAGGAGAGCTTACTTTTTTTGAATGAACGCGAGCCTGCTCGCGACTAATAGCGCGTGAGATAATTAATAGTAGACCGATAGATATGCATAACGTTAAGAGCTTAGTCTATTCCCGTTTTACCCCGTCCGCAACGTCGCAAAATCATTTTGTGACAACTTTAAAAAAACAAAGAAAAAACGCAGATTTTCGAAAAAATATACTTGTTTTGTGGTTTCTTTTTGTTATAGAAAGTTTTATCTCATGAGCATTTTAATCGGCCGTCTAAAAAAGGTGGACTGCCAAACGACGTAAAAAGGAGAGAAAAATGGTTAGAAACTTTTGGTTAATTCTGTTGTGCGCAGCGGTGCTAGCCTTCAATGGCGCTGGCTGCGGCGGCGACGATGATCCAGAACCTGATAGTGGGGGGGATGCAGACACTGATACTG
>JANQET010000114.1 GCA_028278265.1 Myxococcota bacterium | reverse complement strand
TTCTCCCTCCCCCACCGAATAAAAATGTGCTACTATGGCGGCATTATGCGTATCCACTCAAAATCACAGTCAAATCAAACAAAGGGTCTTGGACTGATTTTGTTGGCCGCCCTCGCACTGCTGTGCTGTTCGCCCGATACGGGAGTGGACAACACCATTCCGGATTCGAGCTCGGACGGGGACTCGGACAGCGACGGGGACAGTGACGGAGACGGGGACGCTGACGGGGACACCGACGAATGCGAAGAGGACGCCGACACCTGCGGTGACGGGGGCGACATCCTCGTGGACGGGGGGACCGATACAGACGGGGATTGCGGTCAATTCAGCTGCGAGATGTACGCCGGCACCGACGGCTACGATTTCGACAACCAAACCGCGCCGTTCAAAGGCAACACCACAAGCCCAGAGGCGGTGGTGACCGCCTATACCTACTTCCACTGTCCCCACTGCCAAGACGCGGCCGAAACCCTGGACCAACTCTTTGATGATGCGACGTACGCCGATCGGGTCGCGCTCTTTTTCGGTCACTGCCCGGTCGACGTCCGGTTTTGGAACGTTCATCAGGCGGCACACGCCGCCCACCTCCAGGGCCAGTTCTGGGGGGTGCACGACTTTTTCTTTTCCGATGAGTTTGCCGACCTGCCCGACGATCAAATCGATGGCGACGAAGAGATTCACGCCTTTGTCGAATCCCTCGGTCTGCTCGACATGACCCAATACCACATAGATTTCGCCTCCCAGGAAACTTGGGATTTCATTCAATTGGATTACGATCAGATGTGTGAGGCCATGGTGACCGCCATGCCCACCACACCGGCTGTTTATGTAAACGGGTACCAGGTCATGCCGTGGAAGAAGTGCCAGAATGTCTTGGACTACCTGCTGAAGCTCGATTCTCGACCGCCGCGAAAAAAATAGCTACCGCGTACCGAAGTCCTGTGTCCAATAGTGGACATAGTGACTGCCCGAGACCTTGGCATAACCGACGCCAATCTCCTCGAAGTTAGGATCCATGATGTTGGCGCAATGACCGTCCGAGGCCATCCAGCCGTCCATCGTGTCGTCCGGCGACACCAAGCCGGCGGCGATGTTCTCCCCGTATCGCATCCAACCGTCATATCCCGCGTTTTCGATTCGCTCCTGCACGGTGTCTCCGTTGGGTCCTCCCGGGCTATCGTGGGCAAAATAGTCGCGTTCGCCCATGTCCTGGCTGTGCAGTCGGGCCGCCTCACCGAGAAGTCGATTCATCGTCAGCGGCTCGGCCGAACCGAACGTTCCCGCGCTTCCACAGTCGGCTCCGGCCTGGCGGTTCGCATTGACCAATTCGAGCACGCGACACTCGGCCGCAGTGAACTCACCGGATGCGTCATCACAATCCACATCGTTGTCCCCATCGGGTTCCCACGTATCATCGTCATCAGAAGACCACAACTCATCCAGGCAACCCACACACAAACAAGCCATAGTCGCTATCGTTACTATCCAACGCACCATCGAAACCTCCGCAATGATTGTCCCTATAATTTTACCGCCAAGCTGGCGGGAAGTCGGGTAAAAAAGTAATTTGCCGGACCGCCGGGTTAAGTAATCACACTCCGCGTCGTATACTTTCTAAAATGATTCCCGTTAATTGCGCCCTGATCGGTCACATTCCGATCCGGGTCAGAAACGGTAAAAATGACCAGCCACCCCCCAGATCAGACCGAACAAAAAAGATTGAACAGTCAGATTGAAGCGCTCAAGGGGCAAGTGGCCACTCTTCGATCGACTCAGGCCAAGCACGCGAGGATCGGTGAAATTCAACAGATGCAGCGGGACCTGGCGGCCTGGTTGAGCGTCTGTCCGGATTTACAGACCGCGGGCAAAGATGTTCTCGAGCAGCTGATCTGGCTCGAAGGAATCGACTACGCCGCATTGCATCTCTCCAACGGGGATGGTCATTTCGAGTTGGTCGCCGAGCAAACACAACTCGACAATCCGTTGCAGAGGTCAGGCACACTGGACTCCACGAGCGCCCTTACTCGGCTCATCCGAACGAATGACGCCCTGTATTTCAGCCGGTCCGAGCTGCAGTCCAACAACATTTTTCCCATCGTAGACCGAGAACCGGGTCGCGGGAATCTGGGCTGCGGTGCCCTACTGCCGCTGAAATACGGTGGTGAAATCGAAGCCGTGCTCGTCGCGGTCTCGATCAGCCGGGAAGATCTGCCCGATTTTATCAGGGATCTGTTGGAATCGATCGCCGCATTGACCGCCGGGACGATTGCCCGTTTGCGGGCCAAGCAGGCCCTCGAGGAGAGCGAACGTCGCTTTCGCGATGTGGCCGAGGAGCTGAAGCGACATCGAGACAATTTGGAGGAGCTGGTCGCCGAGCGAACAGCGGATCTGAGCCGGGCCAACGAACGGTTGAAACGGGAGGTGAGCGATCGGCATCGGGCCGAGGAAGAGAAAGAGAAGCTCGAATCCCAATTGCGCCAGTCCCAGAAAATGCAGGCCATCGGCGCCCTGGCCGGCGGCATCGCCCACGACTTCAACAACATTTTGTCGAGCGCGATGGGATTCACCGAGCTGGCGATCAGCGAAGCCGGCGACAATGTCCGGTTGGGGGAGTGTCTCGAGCACGTGTCGATCGCCCATCAGCGGGCCGCCGACCTGGTACGTCAGATCCTCACCTTCAGCCGCCAAGCCGAGAACACCCGTCGGCCGATCCGGTTGCAGCCGGTGGTCAAAGAGGTGATTCAACTATTGCGCAGCACCCTGCCGACCACCATTCGCATCAGCCCGGACATCTCGGCGGACTGTGGGCCGGTCGCCGCTGATCTATCGCAGATTCACCAGGTCGTGATGAACCTGTGTACCAATGCCTATCACGCGATGAGGGCAGAAGGAGGCCTGCTGGCGGTTTCGATGAGTACGGTGGAGCTCGACGCACATATGCTGACCAACGAAGCCCGCGTGGTCTCTCCGGAAGCCACCCCCGGTCCCTACGTCTGTATCCGGGTCAGCGACACGGGTCAGGGCATCGACGAGCAGACGCAAAAGCGGATCTTCGAGCCGTACTTCACCACCAAGAAGATCGGCGAAGGCACCGGCCTGGGACTGGCCACGGTCCACGGCATCGTTCAGAACCACGGCGGTGTAATTCGCCTGCGCAGCACAGTGAACCAGGGGACCGCCTTTGATGTCTATTTTCCACTCTGTGATCGGGAGCAGGTGGCCCCGGGAGCGAGGGCGAGCATCGCCCCGTTGAAGGGGTCGGAGTGCATCCTCTTCGTCGACGACGAAGAACAGATCAATCTGCTGGCTGAAATGGCGCTGGCCGACTTGGGGTACCAAGTGCACAGCCGCGCCAGCAGCATTGAGGCGCTCGAGGCGTTTCGAGCCAATCCAGATCGATTCGATGTCGTGGTGACCGATCAGACTATGCCCCAGTTGACCGGAGGCGAGCTGGCCAAGAAGATGCTGGAGATCCGCCCGGATCTACCAATCGTGCTCTGTACGGGGTACAGCGACGCGCTCACCGCCAAGATGGCCGACAAACTGGGCATTCGCGAATACGTGACCAAGCCGGTCATCACCCGCGAGCTGGCCGCGGCGATCCGCCGAGCCCTGCGATCGTAGCCGACGAAACCATTGCACCACAGGACCGAACGCGCTACTGTCGAGCCGCGCGATGAACCACCGGGAAAAAAGAGCATGCCTCAACTGCGGCACAGAGCTGCGCGGCGCGTTCTGCGATCAATGCGGCCAGCGAGAACTCGACCTGAACGAATCACTCGGACTGCTGTTGAAAACCGCGGCGGGTGATCTGTTCAGCTTCGATTCCCGTCTGCTGCGCACCTTGCGACCTTTGCTCACGCGCCCCGGATTGCTGACGCAAACCTACCTCGCCGGGAAGCGGGCTCGCTTCGTTCCGCCGTTCAGACTATACATCTTCATCAGTTTCGCCTTCTTTCTCAGCCTCACTTTTTCGGACTACTCCGTGATCAAACAAGAAAAAGAAGGGGACATCAATTTCATCCTGAGCCCGGGGGATGGTGCGTCGGACCCAACAGATGCCGGACCCGACGACCCGCAATCCGGCTTGGGAGGGGCCACCCGGAACCAACAGCTGGTTGGCTTTTTCGACCGTTTCGAGCAACTCGTCACCCGTGACACCGCCCGGTTCAACAGCACATTGATCGAACGCATGGGACAATTGCTGATTCTGCTGGTGCCGGCATTCGCCCTCTTTTTGAAGGCGGTCTACCGCAACAGGCAACGGTCGTTTGTCTATCACCTGGTCCACTCCCTGCACATCCACAGCTTCGCTTTTCTATTGTTTCTCGTTGGTCTGGGGCTGGCACTGACCATCCCGATGGTTCGGCCCTTTGTCACCGATATCGCGTTTCTCATTGTCGCAGTGTACCTGTTGATCAGTCTTCGACGGGTCTATGGCGGGCGTCGGTGGGTGACCGTGCTACGCCTGGCCCTGCTCGTCTTTGTCCACCTCGTGACCCTGCTGGCGATAATGATAGCTATCTTGATTGTATCAATATACTTCACCGACTGAATGACGTCCGACACCCGATTGGCCATCTGGGCCGGACGCCGGGTTGTAAAATCGGCCCATTAATGATTGGTTTATTTCAAAATAACTGCAGAAAAAGCCACCCATCGTTGAATATTCATACCACTTTGACTATAAACCGGGATTAGTTCAGAAGCATATTTATTCAAGGAGAAACCGCAATGACAACAACCTCTCGTGTCGCGTTATTCGGTTTGCTCATCACCTCACTCCTGCTCGCATGCGAGGCTGAAAGTCGCTTTCATGTCAATCCCGGCGATGGGGATGCAGACGCCGATGCGGATGGAGATGGGGACGGGGATGGAGATGGGGATAGCGACAGCGACGCGGACGGTGACGGGGATAGCGACAGCGACGCGGACACGGACAAAGCGTGCGACGTGGATCTCCTCTTTGTCATCGACAACTCTATTTCGATGTGGGACTACCAAACCGCCCTGGGACTGGCCTTCCCCCAATTCGCCGATGCCCTCGTCGCGGCGCTGCCCCCGGCAACAAACGTCCACGTGGGGGTGACCAGCACTGAGATGGGCTATTCCTCTCAAGGGAGCAATTCCCAATCCAACACCGGCTGCACGTTCACCGGCGACAACGGTCAGGACGAAACGGCGTTCTACATCACGCCCGACCAAATCGATACGCTCCGCAACGGCGCGCAGGGACGCCTGTACCAACCGGCCGGGCATCCCATTTTCTATGACATCGACCTGGACTCGGGGCCGGACCAGATCGATCAACTCAAGGAGTGGTTCAAGGCGGCAGCTGCTGTGGGCACGGGGGGGTCGCAAATCGAGATGCTCATCGCGCCGGTCGGTTGGGTGGTCGACCCGGCCAACGACGACACCAACGCCGGGTTTATCCGGGATGCGGGCACGGTCACCGTGGTCTTCTTCATGCAGGACGAACCGGATCAAACGCCGCTGGAACTCGA
>JANQET010000381.1 GCA_028278265.1 Myxococcota bacterium | reverse complement strand
CCAAAAGCAACGCGATCGCGCCATTTTGCATTGCGGGCAACCGCCGCAGGATCAATTGAAAACGCCCGATCGACGACATCCCCGCGAAGCGTCTGCAACGTCCTATCGATATTGCGCAGGAGCAGCACCTGATCCCCGTGACGTTCAATCCCGGACTGTCCATCGGGGTGGTCGAGATTGATTAACGATACCGGCGCGCCGGGCCCCACCTGTGCCACTACAGCATAGGCACCGAACGCGGGCCGTGGGGATCCGGCGTGCTCCTTGTGATACCGCTTGTGCCAGGGCATGCGCCGTTCGAACGCCTGAAGTCGACTGGCAGCCTCTTGGAGCAGTTTCGTCTCTTGGTCGTTCCGTAGGACGAGGAGACCTCGTATCGATGCGGGTGTACCGTCCGAACCGTCCTCAGCGTCAATGAGCCGAAGCGTGGTTTGAATCGTTGGCAGGGTCTGGGCGACGTATGTTTGGTAGGTGGCGAGCGCCTCGCTGTCACCACTTGAGAGATAGGTGATCAATTGCTCTACCCCGGGGCGATCCGCCTCATCCATCAACTTGAGGGGGGCGCGCAGAGCGGCGGTCGTTTCGGCGATCGACCGGGCAAACCGGGTGTGCAATGATTCGTGGTGTTCGTCGCCCCCTTCGACACCGCCGCCATCAGGTTCACTACCCGCATCAGCCGGCGGATCGGTCGGTAATCGGGCGAACAGGAAGGGCTGCAACACGCGCACCAGGGTTTCCAACCGTTGAAGTTGATTGGCCCCCAGCTCCGCCTCCTCGAGATCGGCCAACCCCAAATCAACCCCCTTGTTGAGGGCGATCTGGGCGGCTGCGCCCAACTCGCCGGGGATAAAGGTCGGTCGGATCATTTCTCCGGTGCGCTGATCCCGATTTCCCCGGTGCATCCAGAACCGCTCCGCATAGCGGGTCAATTTGGGCATGATCGTGCCGGGCATCTCTTTGCGCAGCACCATCAACTGTTGAAGGAGCCGATGGACCCGTAGCCCCTGGGGATCGAGCAGTGCGTAGTGAATCGATTCAGCGGCCCGCAACGCGCGAGAATGGTGAAGGAGGATCTGTTTTTGCTTGATTGATAAAGCGTTGAAACCGTCGACCTGAATCGGAACCACCGCCACACCATCGACTGTTCGCAGTTTCGGGTCTGCCGGCGAGGTGTCCGTATCAGTGGTAGTGCCGGCTTCAACCGATGGTGATCGGGCATCGTCCGATGGTGCTTGGCATCCCGCTGCCACCGAGCAGCCGAAGGCCAAGGCGAGCCGAAAGGGAACGACCCGCGGGTCAATCATCGTACCGCCATAATACGGTATCCTTGGCCAAAGAGGGCACCTCCTTGGGATAGTCCGAGGTGTAGTGCAGGCCGCGACTCTCCTTGCGCTGCATCGCGCAATTGATCACCAGATCGGCCACCGTGGCCAAATTTCGCAGCTCCAGCAAATCGGAGGTGATGTGGTAGTTCCAATAGTACTCCCGAATCTCTTCGAGCATCAGATCTTGTCGCTTTCTGGCACGCATCAATCGGCGGTCAGAGCGCACGATGCCGACGAAGTTCCACATGTATCGTCGAATCTCGTCCCAGTCCTGGGACACCACCACGGTCTCATCGCTCGGTACGGCGTGCCCCGCTTGCCAATCCCGCGCTTCGGCGAAATCTGGGGGGCTCACGTCCGGTGCCACCGCTGCGGCGCGGTGGGCAAAGACCAGGCCTTCGAGCAGGGAGTTGGAGGCCAACCGGTTGGCCCCGTGAAGACCGGTGCAGGCGCTCTCCCCGATGGCGAATAATCCCGGGACGGTGGTCTGACCGTTGAGATCGGTGACCAGTCCGCCGCAGCAGTAGTGGGCCGCCGGTACGACCGGAATCGGTTGCCGGGTTAGGTCAATGCCGAACTCGAGGCATTTTTGATTGATGTTGGGAAACCGGGTTCTGAGAAATTCCGCATCCAGGTGGGTCACGTCCAGGTAGACGTGATCCTCCCCGCTGCACTTCATCTCGGCGTCGATCGCCCGGGCGACCGAATCCCGCGGAGCGAGCTCCTTGTCCGGGTGATGATCGGCCATGAAGGCCCGGCGCCGGGTGTCCTGCAGGATGCCTCCTTCGCCGCGAACCGCCTCGGATATCAGCGAGCCCTTGGCCTCCGGGTGGTAGAGAATGGTGGGGTGAAACTGAAAGAACTCCATGTTCGCCACCCGGGCGCCCACGCGATACCCCATCGCAATCCCATCACCGGTAGCCACATCCGGGTACGAGGTGTAGAGGTAGATCTTGCCCGCGCCGCCGGTGGCCAACACCGTGGTCTTGGCCAGTATCGTGTGAATTTCGCGGGTCTGTTTGTCGATCACGTAGGCGCCGATGCACTGGCGATCCGCGTGTTGCCGGCGGGGTACGATGAGATCGATCGCCATGTGGTGTTCCAAGAACCGAACCGGCTTCAACTCCCGCACCATCCGCAACAACACCCGGACCATCTCCTTGCCCGTGGCGTCAGCGGCGTGAACGATGCGGCGGGCGGAGTGCCCCCCTTCCCGACCCAGATCCAGCTCACCGGGATCATTGGCCTTGGTGGTGAATCGGGCGCCGATTTCCTGTAACTCTCTGATTCGGGCCGGGCCGTCGCGCACGCACATCTCCACCACGGGTTGGCGACACAGTCCCCTACCGGCGTTGAGCGTATCGCGAATGTGGGCCTCGAAGGTGTCCTCGATGCCGAGCACCGTGGCGATGCCTCCTTGTGCCTGGGCGGTCGCCGATTCCTCAGCGTTGCGTTTGGACAACATGATGACCCGCCCCTTGTCGGCCACGGCACGGGCAAAGGTTAAGCCGGCAACTCCGCTGCCGATTACAAGGAAGTCACACTCAAGCCGCATGATATTTCACCATCTGCGTAGTGCTCGTAGC
The DNA here is from genome assembly GCA_028278265.1 of Myxococcota bacterium. Lineage (GTDB taxonomy): Bacteria > Myxococcota_A > Polyangia > JAAYKL01 > JAAYKL01 > JANQET01. Next base: position 3,728 of record JANQET010000381.1, on the reverse strand, counting down.
CGGCCAGCAAGGCGTCGGAAATCCACGAGCCCAGAATCCTCGATCCGGTACCTGTCGGATGGATCAAGTCACCACCCCCCCACCCTTTTCTAAACCAGGCGGCCATACTGTTTTTTCCGCCCATCGCCGAATAGGTGTCGTAGAATGCGCACCCCTCGTTGAGCGCAACTTGCCGCTGAAGTTGGGAGAGCTTGGCCGGCATACGTCGTGACCGCAGCAGACCGTCCGGCCGTCGGCGGGCCTGATCCAGCGGACCGACAACGAGAAACGCCGCGTTGGGAGCCCCTTGGCGCATCGTGCGGATGATCTGTTCCAAGTGCTGCCGGTATTCGTCGAGGGCCACGAATTGTCGGTGAGCTTCGTTGGCCCCGAACATCAGAACCACCAGGCTCGCGCCGGCATGGGCCAGCTCTGATTGCCAGTGGGTTTTGTCGAACCGTTCGAGGGTGGCCACCCTGGCACCGTTGATCGCCAGGCTGTCGTAAACGATGCCGGGCTGATCGCTTTTGAGGGTCACGCCGAACAACCTGACCTTGCCGTTGCCCACGGTCCGCACCTTCAGGCGCGCGCCTCCTGGCACGACATCGATCTGCTGATGGACCGACCCCATCGAATCCCCTTTGGTGTTGATCCGCCGTACGACCCGGTTGTTGACCAACACATCAAAGCTACCCCCGCGGGGGTGAGCCAGGTACGACAAATCGAAGGACGCCACACGGGTCCCCAGGGGGCCTCGCTTCGCGGTGCCGGCCCAGGCAACGGCATTGCTCTCCCACGTCTCGAACGCCACCCCCCCCAACCCGAACATCCCGTCAGAGACCGGATCCGAAGTGAGCGGCCGGGGTCGCCAGTTTCCACGAGCCCCGTGTTTCACATCGAGATGGCGGTACCAACTCCACGGCTTGCCCAGGAGTACGAACCCATGCCCTGCATCGCCGAAGCGGTGCTGCAGGGTACGGCGAATCTGGCCGGAGAGTTGATCCGTGCTCAGGATGGAATCGCCATAGTGCAAAATTCGTACGCTTGATCTGGGACGTTGGCCCTCGAGCTCATCCAATGCCCGGTAAAACGGGCACATGGCCCGGCTATGGGGATCTTCGATAGCTTGCCTGAGTTGGATGACCTGCCGGGTTGGGGGCCTCCGCTCGGCAGCGACGACTGACGGCACCATCAGCTCGGCGACCGAGGCCGATGGTGCCGGACTCAGCACCGGTGGGCGTGCCACGGCGGGCAGTGGTCCAGGGGGACTGACAACTGGTCCCTCGTCGAGATCGCTATCGTCGAGCAGTGTCCCACCCCATTGGTGGTGACCCAAAAGAGCGATGGTGCCGAAAACCGCAATCCAGACCATCAATTGCCCGGTTTTTGGGGGCAGTTGCGCGACCGCGCTTCTGTCATTCGAACGGTTCATCGTACCAAGGGCATACACTGTTTTGTGCAGAAGTTGAAACAAGAATTGATTTCCGTGGAGGTGTGCGGTCGGGGAGGTCAGTTCACAGTCGGGGCCAGGAGGTTCTTTTTGTCGATGGTTTTCACTGGGACAAGAATCGATTTATGGCGTTTATGCGTCGTCCCGGGGGTCTGCTCGACCCATTGACAGAGCTCTCGCGCAGCGACCCGTCCGAGTTGAACCGGATCCTGGAAAATAGTCGCCAGCAACTGATCGTTCTGAATTCCCTGACGGATCTGGGGATTGATGTCATAGCCGACAGCCTTGATGTCTCCGGGAGGGAGCTGGTGAGTTTTTCGGAGCTCCAGATAGGCCAAGGCGGCTGGTTCGTGGGTGAGAAAAATCGCCTCGGCTTCCGGATGGGTATTGAACCCGGCGAGAATCTGCTCCTTGGACTGTTCCAGCTCGATCAGCGAGGTGAAGAGCTCCACCACCTCCCACTCATAGACCGTTGCCTGTTTGAGGAACCCCTCCATCCGATTGAAAATCGATGTGATGTTTCGCGACCCGCAGACCAGCACTTTTCTACGACCGGGAGGGAGCGCCCGATGGAGCAGCTCGGCGGCTCGACGCCCCCCCAGTCGATTGTCCGACAGGACGGACACGCGGGCATTGCGCGCCGGCCGGTCCACCACGATCAGCGGAATATTGCGGTGGTGGGCATCGAGCACGATCTGACCCCCGGTTTGCTCGTCGAACGGACTGAGCACGATGCCCTTCAACCAATGCTGACGCATCAGCCAATTGACGAACTCCGCCTGTTTGACCGGATCGTCTTGGGAATCCATCGCAATGGGCTGGTAGGAACGGACTTCACAGTGGGACTGAATGCCCTCATAGACAAAATCAAAGAAAAACGGCGCGCCGGGAAAGACGAAGGCCACGGTGTGTCGCCCCGCATCGAAGTCGACCGGCAGGTCGGGTTTGGACATCAAAAAGAAGCTCATGCTCTGGGCCACGTTACTCTCCAGATCCCCCAACGAATCGGCAGAGGTCGCCAACTGATGGGCGATCCCGGCGTTGGTTTCGATGAGCGTCTTGATCTCTTCGACAGAACTGACCATCTCATCGACCGCTTGGGACTGGGTCTTGGCCGACCGCATGATGTGCTGGGTCGCCTCCTTGACGATGTTGGCCATTTCCGACAGATGGGAGCTGTCCGCTGTCTGTTCGGTCACTGCCCGGGCCACCTCATCGAGCCGCAGATTGATCTGGGTCATCGCGTCGTTTACCTGCTGGCTGTTGCGCGTTTGGGTCACGGTTTCTTTGGCCAACAGGCTGGCCATATCCTTGGCTTCCTTGATGCTCTCGAAGATTTTGTCCAACACACGGCTCGAGCGATCGGCCCGCTTGACCCCCTGCTCCACTGCTTCGAGACAATGCCTCATCGCCGTTGCCGAGCGATCCACCTGCTCCATCAGCGATTCGATGACCACGGCGATCTCTTTGGTGGAGTTGTGGGTGCGCTCGGAAAGCTCGCGAATTTCGCTGGCGACCACGGCGAAGCTGCGACCGTGCTCCCCTGCTTGAGCGGCGATGATCGATGCGTTGAGTGCCAGTAGATTGGTCTGATCCGCCACCGAATTGATCACTTCCACCGTGCGCACGATGCGGCCTGAGTTTTCCCGCAGCAAGATGTTGGCTCCGGCCGCTTCCTCGACGGTTTGTTTGATCATCATGATGCCGCCGTACACCTCTCCGACAGCTCTGCTGCCGTCCTGCGCCTCGCGGGAAACGGTCTGGGCCACCCGCGCCAGGGTGCCGGCATGACGGTCGATTTCTTCCATGAATTCGTGAATTCTGGCGATTGACTCAACCGTTTTCTGAGCCGTTGCATTCAGGGTCGCGACACTTTGATCGATATCCATCGCCGAGGAGGACATGTCGGCGATGTCGGTAAAGGTCTCCTCGATGGAATGTCCCTGAATTTCAATCTTTTTCATCACATTTTGCAGACTCGATGCCATTTCATGGGACGCAGCTGAGATGCTCTCAATCGCCTGTGTTTCGGTCTGGGCGTTTCTCGATCCCTGTCGCGAAACCGCTGCCACATCTGCAGAGGCATATGAGATTTTGTGGGTCTCCCCCCTGATTCGACTGGCCACCTTGCGCAGTTCGTCGATCACCGTTTGCATCGAGCGGCCCAACTGGGTGCCGTCGAGTTGTTGGGGGACATCGATGAAGAGATGGCCGTTGGCGATTTCGTGGAGATAGTCTTCTGTGCTGTCGAGAACCTTGATGAATCGATCAAAAATCTTGCCCAATCGATCATCTTCGA
>JANQET010000017.1 GCA_028278265.1 Myxococcota bacterium | reverse complement strand
TGCTGGTTTGGGGATCGGCGACAAAACTCAGCTGCTGCTGGAGATTGTCGGCCAAGTCGGTCCAACTGCCCAATTCCCCGAACATCCGGTCGAGCTCGGAGAGGGCCTCCGCGTTGCCCGCATCGAAGTTGAGAATCTCTTTGAGGCAGGTCACCGCGTCTTCCGGTTTTTCGAGCATCTCCCCGTAAATCATCGCCATTTGACGATAAATCTGCTCTTTTTCGGTGAAGTCGTCGGTCATTTCGACCTTGTTCTGCAGAATCTCGATCAAATCGCTCCAGCGTTCGGTGCGACTGTAGATCTGCTCCAGAGCAGTGATGACCTCCATATTGTGGGGCTGTGCCCGAAAGGCACTGTTGAAGGCGTTGATCGCTCGGTCAATATCATCGATTTGCGTGTCGTAGACCCGAGCGGCCCTCATCCACAAATCGACCGATGCGTCCACGTCGGTGATCGAAGCGGCCCCCTCTTCGAGCAGCTCGACCATCTCCTTCCACGAATCGAGAATCACGGCGCTCTGTTCGAGCATTTCGAGCGCCCGCTCATCTACCGGATTGAGCTTGAATGCTCGGCTGTAGGCGACAAAGGCGCGTTCCGGGCTGTTGACGTGATCCGAATAAATCTGGCCGATCTTGAGCAGACTCTCCAACTGGTCGAACGGATCGGCCGACCCCTTGACGAGAATCTCCATAGTTTCGACCAGTTTTTCCCAGTCACCGCGCTCTTCGTAGACCGGGGCCAATATCTGTGCCGCTTCCGCTTGGGTCTCCTCATCGCCGAGCAACCCCTCCAGACCGGTCTGGGCCGCTTCGTAGTCGGGTTGAACGGCGAGAATATCCCGATAGCAGTCGAGGGCCACTGCCTTGTTGTTCAGATGTTGATCCGAGACCTGTCCCAACCGGTAGCGCAACTCCAGTTCGGCCTCCTGATCGGAGAGCGTCTGCTCCAACTCCCGCTGAATCACGTCGGCGAGCTCGGACCAACTCTCCTGCGCAGTATAGAGGCGATCCAGTGCGCTGAGGGCGCGGGGCTCATCGCCGACGATTTCAATAATCTGGTTGTACGTCTCAACCGACTTGGCCGTATCCCCGACCTCCTCTTCCCACAACAACGCCTGGTTGTAGAGCACCTCTTTGCGCTCATCGTCATTTTCGGCCATATCGAGGCGCCGGGAGTAAATATCCAGCAGCTCCTCATATCGTCCCATCTGGGCGTAGATCTTCTCCAACGAGGCGACCGCTCGCGGGTTCCTGGGATCTTCGGCCAAGATGGTGTCGTAATGGCCCAGCGCCTCCTCCGGCTGTCCCAGCTCCTCGTAAAGCACGCGGGCCAAGCGCAATTGCAGCTCGAACTGCTCGGAGAGGTCGGTCTCCTCGAGCGCTTCTTTATAGGCTTCGACCGCGGTCTCCCAGGCCCCGGCTTTGCCAGCGGAACGCTCCAAATCCTCCTGGGTGGTTTCATCGTTCGGCAGCATCTTGAACGCAGCCAGGAACCCCTCGAATGCCCGGTCCGCATCTCCAATATCGTCTTCTGCAATGCGGGCTATTCGCTGGCGCAGGGCCAGTTTCTCGTCGGTGTCAGTGAGGTGATCCAGCTGCACTTCCAGCACGTCGGCCAGCTTGGCCGGGTCCTTGCCCTCTTCGAGAATGGGAATGAGGACCTGTGCCGCGTCCAGGTTGAGCGGGTCCAGCTCGAGAATATTTTCGTAGCAGCGGGCGGCCCGATCGGGTCGGGATTTCTGATCGCGCCACAACTCGGCGATTTTGAAATTGAGGGATATTTTGACTTGGACATCCAAATTGGGTTTATCCGCTTCTCGCTCGAGAACGCGAATGAACTCATCCCATTTGCCGGTGGATGAGTAGAATTCGGTGAGCTCGTCCCAGGCCTGCATCGCCAGATAGCGCTTCTTGAGCTGCTCCTGGGCTCGCCGATCATCGGGTTGTATCTCCAGTAACGCCTTCCAGGACTCCACCGCCCGAGCATCATCGCTCAATTTGTCGCCGTACACCTGACCGAGTTTTTGCAGCATCTTGATCTGCTCGGCAGTGTCTGTAATCGAAACCAACTGCTTTTGCAGAGCAGCCGTCAGTTTTTCCCACTCCTTGGTGCGCTCGTAGAAACCGGCCAGGTGTTGCAGGGCGCTCTCGTTCTCAGGATCGTGTTCCAGCACCGCTTCCCACAACTCAACGCAAATCGCCGGTCGTTTGAGCCGTTCGGTGGCCAGTTGGGCAATTTCAATCGCCGCACTGGCTCGGTCCGGTCCTTCGGGCAGGAGTTCGACCTCCCGTGACATGACGCGAATGAGTTTCTCCCAGTCACGACGTTTTTCGTACATCTCCTTGAGAAAGGTGATTGCCTGATCGTGGCTGGGATCTGCTTCCAACACCTTTTCGTAGGCTTTGATCGCCTCGGCCTGGTTGGAGAACCGCTCGCGAAACAGCTCGGCAACTTCGAGAAAGATCGTGACCTTTTGCCCGGCGTCTTCGACAACGCCCCCTTTGGCCTTGAGCATTTTGACGAGGTCGGGCCAGCGACCCATTGACTTGTATTTAACGATTGCCGCATCCATCGCCGGCAAATAGTCGGGCTTGACTTTGAGTATTGACTGAAACGTGTTGACGACCATCACATCCTGTTTGAGATAGTCGTCGTAGATGCCGGCCAGCGACATCAAGGTATAAATCTTTCTCGATTCGTCCGGAATGGCGTTGGATTGTTTTTTGAAGAGATCGACGAGGGGATGCCACTTGCCGGTTTGCGCATAGAGATCTTTCAGTGAGTCGACGATTACCGGGTGCCCGGGAACGGCCTTCCACACTTCGCCCCACGCGGCAATCCCCTGCTCTGCTCCGCTGGATTCGGCCTGCTTGGCGGTTTCAAAATCTTGTGAAAATTCCGGTGGTACGGTTTTATCGAACACCAGCTCATCGCTTCCGCTCTCCTGTTCGAGCTCTTCCACGGATCCAGCAGGATTGTCCCCATCGTCCAAAGATTCTTCTACCAAATCTACGCTCTTCGAAACCGATTCACCGTCCTTGGTCATCTCAACTCTCCTCGAAGAATTTGCCTTACCAGCGGGTTATCCACGTCGAGGCGACGAAGCTCCTCAAAAACATTTCCGGCGATTATGCGTTGCCCAAGGGCTTGCGCCCTAAGATGTTATTCCACAGGTCGCCGGCAGATTCCAGCAATTCGATACGAAAATTTTCAAGAACTTGTAAATTAATTATACGAAATAAATCAATTATTGACGTCTATTCTAATCTTTCCAGAATCATAATACCAATAATCATTTTTTTCAGAATTTTGGCAGTGCGCCAACCGGAATCCGAGCCGATGGGAACGGGATGCACAGGGATGGAAATCGGCTATTGGAACGGTGTCCCGACGGCGATCTCAGCCAACCGGGCCTGAGCGGCGGCCATGTAGCCGGGATCGGTCTTCTGGCTGGCGGACTGGAGGAATTTCTCCAGCCAAATCTTGGCGTTTTCCGGATTGACGTAGGAGTAGGTCCAGCCCAGGCTGAATGTGGCGTCCTCCATTCCCGGCTTGAGTTCCAGGGCTGCGCGAAACTCGGTGATCGCCGCTTCGTACTCCTTCTTTTCGGCGAGGACGGTACCTTTGAGGTGGTGCATCACGGCGAGCTCCTCGGTGCGTCCGGCCAGGGCCTTAATCCCCTCCTCGAATACCTGGCCAGCCTGTCCGACGAAGTTGAAGTCCGCATAGAGGGATCCCAGCTCCCGATAGGCTTCGAAAAACCGCGGGTTGCGGTTGAGGGTGTCCGTATATTTTTGCAGGGCCTGCTGGGGATCGTCCATTTCTTCGAAGACCCGGCCCAGCCGATAGTGAGCCTTGAACAGAGAATCGTCCAGCTCGATGGCGCGCTTCAACGCCGTGGCCGCCTGTTCGTGCTGCCCCATCCACTGGTACACTTCGCCGAGTTGGTAGTTGTAGATCGCTACTTCGCTCTCGAGGGCGATCGCTTTTTGCAGGTGTCGAGCCGCCTGCTCGAACTCCTTGGTCTCGATGTACACCATGGCCAAGCTGTGGTGCGCTTTCTCGTTTTCGGGATCGAGACTCACGGCTTTGGAGCAATCGCGAATCGCCTGAGGAAAGAGCTTTCGGCGGTGAAATTCGACGCACTTGTTCATCATCTCAACGGACTGCACGTGCTCGCGACTACATTTCATTCCGGTCAACAGGGTGCTTAGAAGCAGCGTTGCCAGCGCGCATACTACCAGATCAATCCCTCTGTTCATCGCTCCACTCCTTGGTAATGAGTTTGGTCTTTTCAATTTTATCGCGATTTTAAGAAATCGGTCAGGGGATGTAAACCCTTTGTGGGTCGTTGCGACAAGAAATTTCAATATTTTCGAAACTCAGGCGGTGATTGACGTTGCTCAAGACGATCCGATCTTGATGATTTTGCCGCTTTTATCCTGTCGATATCCCTGAGGCAGAACCGCGTCCACTTTTTTCTTGTACCCCGTCGTCTCCCAGCCCAGCTCGGCAAAAGCATCTACAGCCTGGTTGCGCACGCGGATGCTCTCGTCCTCGCACATCGTCTTCAACAACGGCTCCCGGGAAGCGCGATCCCCCTGTTTGGCCAGGGCTGCGACCGTCTGGTAGCGCACGGTTTCGTCCACATCCGACAAAAACCGGACGATCGCACTGGTTACCGCGTTGTCCTCAATCTCGGCCAGGGCCATGATGGTCTGCAATTTGCGGTCCGGATTGCGCTCGTACTCCGTATCAAAATCCGCAAGAATATCGAGCAATTCCTTTTTGTATTCATCCGGGGAAACGATGTTTCTAAACACCCGTTGAACCCAGTTGATCGATTCGGCAGTACGCAGGGATCGCCTAATATGGCTCAGTGTGGGTTCACCGATATCGATTAACGCATCGCAAACCCATTCTTTTTCTTTCTCATCTTCGATGGAAGGCTCGGCGTTCACCGAAAAACGAGCCAGCAGCCCCCGCAGCGCAATCGTATCGCCGGTCTTGGCCGCGTCGATCACTTCGGTCAGGGCGATCTGTCGGTAGTCCTTAGGCAGGTGCTTGTTGTTCGCCTTGCGCACCGCCTTTTCGATTCGACGGACCTTTCGTTTGTCCGCGGATAGAAAGTCGAATAATCCCATTTGAACCTTATCTTATAACTTTTGGTGGTTGGGAGCCTCGCAGAATGACTAGCTCTCGTCGTCTTCATCCTCATCGTCTTCGTCCTCACCGATGAGCACCCCGATGAGTTGATTGATGCGGTAGCTTAACCCACCTACCTCGGAAGATTCCACCTCAAAACGATAATTGTATTCGCCGTTGATGATTTTCAGCAGCCCCTCTTCGATCGCCATCACCGGCCGCAGGAAATGATTGCCCAGCACGATGCCGGCCACAATCACAATCAGAATCGCCGCCATCATGAACACGATGAGCATGTTCAACGCGCTGACATCTTTCACCGCTTCGTCGACAGATCCCATCATCACATAGACGATGCCGTCTTTTTTCTCTGCGCTGAGCATCGGATTGATCAGGGCGATATAGGGCTTTCCCTCAACCTCAATATCGAGGATTCCCGAGGGGGCGCCCCCTTCCACGACCGCTTTGATCTTAGCTGCCACATCGGGGCGGTCCATCTGCTGTTCCAGACTCTGGCGGGCTTGGTCCGTATCGAAGGACGAACTATACACATCCCCACCCTTGAGCACGGCTAGTTCGAAATTAATCATATCGGATTTCGTTTTGGCCGTACCGTTGGACAGCTCGTATCCGGCGACCAATACGCCGGCGATATCATCGCCATACCACACCGGGGCCGCGGCCAACTCGAGCAAACCGGTGTTCTTCAAATCACAGCTTTTCGGATCGGGATTGTTCGACCTGAACGGAGAATCTTCGACAGACCATATCGAATAGGTCGCCTCTCCGTCCAGGGCACGGGCCACCGCCGGGATCGCCTTGCTGACATTTCGATCGGCAGGGCATGCGTTGGCAGTGATATTTCGGGCGAGAACCAGGCCGTTGCGATCGGTTAGGAACGCAATTTCCGGTTTTTTACCTGTTTTTTCGAGCATTAACTCCGTGCACATCTCAACGGCGCTCACCGATTTTTTGAACCACGTCCGACGGGCCTGTTTGTTCACCTGATCCTGGGTCTGCCCTTCGGCCGGTATGAGATTAACCGGTGCGAAAGCGTCTGTCACACTCCGCGACATGGACTGGGAACGCACGTTGTGGAGCAGCTCAAATCCCCGCAGCGCCTCTGATCTCTCGAACAGCACCCGTGTATTGAGCACGCGGTTTCGCAGCCGCTCGGTGGCGATCTCCGATAGATCGGTCCTCAAGAAGAGATAGCCCAGCAAACCGACGACAAGCACTGCGAAAAGATTCGGAAATATGATTTTTGCACGCATTTAACGCATCCTCCATCAGGCTGTTCGGACGTACCGATGGTCGGTATCTTAAAACCAACTTTGCCGCATTACCTAAATCACTACTTTAGATAGTTTTGACCTAACATTACTATAGGGGCAAGTCAAGAAAGGGAGGTTGGCGATGTGTTGATCTGATTATACATCGGAAGCCTTTGGGTTATATTTATAATCATTTGATATGATAGACTTTTTTGTCGAGATAAGCTATGGTACTTGCTGAACGGATATCCGATATCGGCTCTGATCCTTGAGAAGAGCGCGATTCTGATTTATATTGGATTCCGTAAATATAATCTGGCCTCGCGGTGAAGGAGAAAGGCCTATGCTCAAATTTTTGTTCGACAAGCTCAGACAGGCACCAGGCCCACTGAAACAAACCCGACTTATCGTCGCCGACCTCGCCGAAGAGGTCTACGATCTTGCAGAATATTACGTCAAGCATCGTCTTCACACCGATTCAGCGTCCCCCCCGACAGGCAGAACCAGTTCCGGAGGAAACACTCCCCCTCACCCGATGTACCATACTGCCGGCCCGGCAGGGAACCGTCCCCCTGAGTCGCCGCCCGCCTATGCCCCCCACCGGGACGGACGGGAGGATGTGCTGGAGCTCGACGCGCGACTGGCTGCTGCCATCGGCAATCCGAGCAATCACAAGAAACAGGAGTTCAAGGTTCTGGCCATCCTTTGGGACGCTGCAGCGCGAAACATCGGCACCCTCTCGGGAAAGGCAATTTCAGAACACGGGAAGAAATTGGGATTGTCTATTCGTCATGAAAATGTTCGTAAAGTGATTCGCATGCGATTGGGCAAGTACGTCACCACCCGAAGAGAACCCGAGGGCAACCACACCATTTTTCGCTACACGATTTCCGCTGCCGGATCGACCTACTTTCAGACGACCTACCTCAGTCATTGACCCCCTCGATCGGGCCTTCTTTGACCAATGATTTACCCCAATCCCGATAAACACGGTCGAGCGCTCGTTGACAACAATCTGTTCTGGGGGCAAAAATATCGATTAGTGGAAGGCAAGTCACACTCTTTGCGCAGGTTGGTTTAAACGTGCTAGAATCAAACATGGTTCGCCGCGAACTGAGTTATCCCCACGAGACTCCCCGTATCCTGGTCGTCGATGACGAACAGGTCATTCGTGAGATTCTTGCGGATTTTTTGTCATTGGAAGGGTTCAAGGTCTCGGCCGCTGCCGATGGTGTCGCGGCCTTGGAGCAGCTCGATGAGATCCATTTTGACATGGTCATCTCGGATCTCAAGATGCCCAACATGGGCGGATTGGAGCTGCTCAGCCGCATTCAGGCCAACTACGAAAATGTTCTGACCGTCATCATGACCGGGTTCGGAACCGTCGAAACGGCAATCGCGGCGATGAAGAAAGGGGCGTATGACTACATCCTCAAACCGTTCAAGGTAGAGGAGGTCATCCACATCGTCCACCGTGGCCTGGAGAAGCAGCGCCTCAAGTCGGAAAACATTCGCCTGAAAGAGATTATCTCCCTACACGAGCTCTCCGAACAACTGCAGACTTCCCTCTCTCTCAAAGAGGTGATCGATTCCACGTTGTCCACCTGCTTGACGAGTATTCGGTGCGACCTGGCGATGTTCTGCCTGCGCAACGAAGAGACGGGCGATCTGGAACAGGCCAATCATCTGGTCCATCCGGACGCGCCGCCGGGAACCCATCCGGGTAAGTTGAATTTCGATCCGATCACCAAGGAGTTCGACCGGGGAAAACCGATTTTCGCCCAGGGCGGTTCAGCGATCAATTATTTCATCGATCCGCCCAACAATCTCTCCAGTATCATGTGTGTCCCATTGGTTGCCCGGCAGAACACGATCGGTCTCCTGACGGCGATTTCGATCACCAGCGATATGCGACTGACCGAGGGACAGCTGAAGCTGATATCGATGTTGGGCTCACGAGCGGCCGCTGCTGTGGACAACGCGCTGTTGTTCAACAGCCAACAAAAAACGTTCCGAGAGACGATTCAAGCACTGGCCCGCGCCCTCGAGGCGATGGACAAGTACACTGCCGGACACTCCGACCGGGTGACAACTTACGCGCGAATTGCCGCGACTAAGCTGGGGGAACCCCCCGAGCGGGTGGATTTGATCACCCAGGCGGGCATGCTGCACGACATCGGCAAGCTGGGGTGCCACGCCAACTTGAACAAGGCGGGCAAACTCACTGCTGAAGAGTACAAAATATTCAAACAACATCCCACCTTCGGCAAGGATATTCTCGCCCCGATCAGCTTCCTGCGCCCGCTGATTCCCGGCGTACACCTGCACCACGAGCATTGGGACGGAACCGGATATCCGCTGGGCCTCAAAGGAGATGCCATTCCCCTCATGGCGCGAATTCTAGCCGTTGCCGATGCCTACGATGCAATGACGTCAAACCGGGCCTACCGCCAAGCGCTGAAGCACTCCGTGGCCATGGCTGAGATCGGCCGTTGTGCCAATACCCAATTTGATCCGAATATTGTCGCCGCTTTCTGCGACGCCTTGGAAGAGTATCGCAAAGAGTGCAAGGCCCGAGGGATTCCCGTTCCCGACTGAGCCAATCGATGCCCGATCCCGCGCAGACCGCTTCCACACCGCAGCCGGCACGTACGTCTGTGCGCTATCGCGTGGTCGCCGGCCTGACGGTGATCATGCTCAGCTTTGCCCTGCTGACGGTCTACAGCATCTATCTCCACCGCCGCACAGTGGCCAAAGTCGAAATCATCAACAGTTCCTACCTGCCGTTGACGCTCGGGGTCTCAGAGATGCACGCGACCCAAAAAGTGTTCAACACGATGATGGACCGGCTGCCGGACGATTCCAACCAATCGGTCACCCGGGATTGGATTGACGCCGCCCGGCGCTATCGTCCCTCTGCCTTGCGGCAACTCGTCGCCCTGATCAACCGGACCTTGAAGCGGGATATCTCGGCAGGCGACGCCGCCTTTCTCAAGCAGATTAGGCGACGATTGGCCCGGGTGACCCAACGCTACGGACAAAACGAAAACAGTTTTCAAGAGCTCTACGACTTAATGGATACCGGGCGGATAGATGAAGCCAGGGTGAATATCGAGGGCCTCAAGCGGGTCGAACGGCAGCTCAATCGGGTCCTTTCTGGAATCGGTGTCGAAGTGAGCCAGCACATTACCGACCTCGCCGAAGAGGCGCAGTATGACGGCACCCGGGCCACGCTGGGGCTGGGACTGCTGACCCTCGCCGCGCTGCTCATATCGGGGATTGTGATCATTTCGACGAACCGGCTGCTGGTCCCGCTGAAGACATTGCTCAAGGCCGTGGAAAAGGTGGCCCGGGGCGAGCTGCAGACCCAGATCGCCCTCAAACGCCCGGACGAGATCGGTGCGCTGGCCACCGGATTCAACAAAATGACCGAGGCCCTCGCCGAACGGGATGAAATGCTCATTCGCTCGGAGCGACTCGCCACGGTGGGCAAGATGGCCGCGCAAGTCACCCATGAGATCCGCAATCCCCTCTCGTCGTTGGGACTCAATGCCGAGCTGCTCGATGAAGAGCTGACCGCCGGCAGTGATCCCAGCGAGGCACGGGCGCTGATTCAGGCGATGCAAGACGAGATCGAACGGCTCACCGGTATCACCGAATCCTATCTGCGCTACGCCCGCCTCCCCCCGCCGGAGCCCAGTTTCGATGATCTGAACGGGTTGGTGACCGCGGCGGTGGACTTCATGAAGAACGAACTGGCCGAGCGCCGGATTCAGGTGGAGTTCGACCTGGCGCCCAATCTCGAATCGTTGTTGTTCGACCGGGGTCAGATTCGGCAGGCACTGGTCAACCTGCTGCGCAACGCGTGTGAGGCGATGCCCGACGGCGGAATCATTCGCACCAGCACCCGTTCGAACGGGCGAATGGTCGAGTTGGCCGTGACCGATAGTGGGCAGGGCATCCCCGCTGAAGCGCTGGATCAAATATTTGAATCATTTTATAGTCTCAAGAGCAGCGGCACCGGCCTCGGCCTGCCGTTGGTTCGCCAAATCTGTTTGGCCCATGGCGGAGCGGTGCGCTGTGAGCAGACCGGGACAGACGGCAGCACTTTTGTGATCGCCCTTCCCAAAACCCACACCGCCGAAGAAGACAAGGAGAGAAAACGGTGAGTAACAGGCGCAACCGGACACCCGGCGAAATTCGCCCTTTGGAAATCATTCCCGACTACCTCAAGTACCCCGAAGGTTCAGTGCTGATCCGCACCGGCGGCACGGTTGTGGTCTGTACCGCGTCGGTGGAGAACAAGGTCAAGGACTGGCTGCGCAACAAGGGGCGCGGCTGGATCACTGCCGAATACGCGATGTTACCCCGGGCCAACCGCAACCGGGGATTGCGCGAGGGTCAATTCGGCCGTTGGCCCTCGTCCCGTTCCCAAGAGATTCAACGGTTGATCGGCCGCTGCCTGCGCGCCGCGGTGTGGCACAAACGGTTCGGCGAGCGCACGATTACCATCGACTGCGATGTACTTCAGGCCGACGGGGGCACTCGCACCGCGTCGGTGACCGGCGGATTTGTCGCCCTGGTCCTGGCGTTGAACAAACTTCGGGAACAGGACAACCTCACCGGGCCACCGCTAAAGAGTATGCTCGCTGCGGTGAGCGTGGGTATGGTCAAACGGGAAATCCTCCTCGACCTGGACTACGGTGAGGACTCATCGGCGGATGTGGACTTGAACATCGGCGCCGATGATCGGGGCAGTATCGTCGAGGTCCAAGCGACAGCTGAAGGTGAAAAATTCACCGCCCCACAACTGGCCGAGATGACCGAGCTGGGGCTGAAGGGGATCGCCGAATTGATCAGCGGGCAACGGGAAGTGCTCGAAAACGCCGGGGTTCCGTTGGATCAGCTGATTCAACGGGTCGACGAGGTCGCCCAGTGAATCGGTTGGTCATCGCCACCAAAAATCAAGGCAAAGTGAGAGAAATCCGTGACTTGTTGGCTGACCGGGGCACGGAGATCGTCTCACTGGCCGAACTGGACAACGACTTGGAGATTGTCGAGGACGGGGACACCTTCGAGCAGAATGCCATCAAAAAGGCGCGGGTCACTGCGGAGCGTTTCGCCTGCCCTGCCCTGGCGGACGATTCCGGACTCGAGGTCGACGCCCTCAACGGACGTCCAGGGGTCTACTCGGCGAGGTACGGCGGCGCGGGGCTGACTGACGCCATGCGGAGCACGCGGCTGCTCGGTGAGCTGCGTGAGGTGCCGCCGGAGCAGCGCACGGCGAGATTCCGGTGTGCGATGGCGTTTGTCGAGCCGCAAGGGCAGGCGCATGTCTTTCACGGCACACTGGAGGGGATTATCGCTGATCGGCCGGCCGGAAGTTCCGGTTTTGGCTACGACCCCATTTTCGTACCACGGGGATTTGAGCAGACCCTGGCCCAATTGGGCGATTCGCTCAAGAACGAGATGAGCCACCGCGCCCGAGCCTTACAGTCGTTTCTCGAATGGTTCGATAACTCAGACAATTCAGATAATTAACTGTAGGGGTAAGCACCGGTGCTTGCCCTGCCCGTGCTTGCCCTGGCGCAACAAGACGACGAGAGGGCACCCACGAGGGGTGCCCCTACATACGTTTTGGAATTTTGATGGGCGTTGGCCCAGGTGACAAAAGGGCACCCAACGGGGGGTGCCCCCAAAGACATTTTAGGATTTTAATGGGCGTCGGCCCAGGTGTCGCCGGTGCCGATATCCACTACCAAGGGGACATCCAGCTCGAACGCTTTCTCCATCTCCTCTCGGACCAACGCGCTCACGGTCTCGAGCTCTTCGTGAATCACTTCGAGCACGAGCTCGTCGTGAACCGTGAGGATCATTTTCGACCGGCATTTTTCCGCTGCCAGACGCTGATCCACTCGGATCATCGCCACCTTGATCAAATCGGCGGCAGTGCCCTGAATCGGCGTGTTGCGCGCCATTCGCTCGGCCTGTTTGCGCACGTTGTGGTTGGCCGCCTTGATTTGGGACAGCTCCCGGCGCCGGCCGAGCAAGGTGGTCACGCTGCCGGTTTTTTTGGCCTGTTCGATGGTGTCGTCCATGTACTGTCGAACCCCGTCGTAGAGCTTGAAGTACTCCTGGATGAATCGCCGGGCTTCAGCGCGGGGGATCTGCAGCTCCTTGGCCAGGGAAAAATCGGTCTTGCCGTAGATCACGCCGAAGTTGATCGCTTTGGCTTGGCCCCGTTCTGCCGGGGGTACCGCCTGATCCGGTCCGAGGCCGAAAATCGCCCGGGCAGTCCGAGCGTGGATGTCTTCATTTTGAGTGAAGGCGTCGACAAGCTCGGCATCACCGGAGAGATGGGCCAGGATGCGCAATTCCACTTGGGAGTAATCAGCGCAGAGCAAGGTGTGACCCGGTGCGGCGACAAAGGCCCGCCGAATATCCCGACCGCGCTCCGACCGAATGGGAATGTTCTGCAGGTTGGGATCCGAGCTGGAGAGCCGGCCGGTGGCGGCCACCGCCTGGTTGAAACTGGTGTGAATACGGCCGGTTTTAGGGTTGACCAGTTTGGGCAAGGCGTCGAGGTAGGTGCCTTTCAGCTTGGACAGCATCCGATGCTCGAGCAGGATTACGGGCAGTTCGTGGTGCACGGCCAAGACCTCGAGCACTTCCGAATCGGTGGAATAGCCGGTTTTGGTTTTCTTTTGTGGGGGCAGGCCCAGCTGGTCGAAGAGGATCTCCCGCAGCTGTTTGGGCGAGGCCAGGTTGAACTGCTGGCCGGCCAATTGATGGGCGCGCTGTTCCAGCGAGTCCAGATCGGTGCCGAACGCGCTCGACATCTCGGCCAACAACTTCACGTCGACAGCCACTCCGGCGAGCTCCATCCGGGTGAGTACCCGACTGAGGGGAATCTCCACATCGTACAACAAGGAGGACAACCCGGCTGTTTCGACCTGGGGGATCATCTTTTCGGCCAGGGCAAGGGCCACCTCGGCATCCTCACCGGCGTAATCGGTGGCCCGCCCGATGTCGACCTCGCCGAAGGAGAGCTGATGTCCCCGGCTCTTTTCGGTGACCTCATCATAGGAAATCATCTTCCGCTTGAGGATCTCCCGGGCCAGCAAATCGAGGCCGTGCCGCCGCCCGTCCACCCGCAGCACATACGAGGCCAGCATCGGATCGAATACCACGTTGGTCATTTTGATCTGGTGGCGTAAAAAGATGGTGTCCTCGTATTTCAAGTTCTGAATCACCACCCCGATGGCCGGATCCTCGAGCAGCGGTTTAATCGCGGCGAGCACCTGCTCGAGGGGGAGTTGCTCTACATTCCGGTGGGTGATCGGAATGTAGACCGCTGCCCCGACCTCCCATGCCAATGCCACGCCGACGATTTCCGCGCGCACCGCGTCGACCGAGGTGGTCTCCAAGTCGATGGCAAATCGGCCCTTCGAGCGGATCGCCGCAACGGCGGCTTCCAACTCAGCCGACGTTGCGATCGTGCGAAAATCGAGATCAGATGAATCCCCTATCAG
>JANQET010000498.1 GCA_028278265.1 Myxococcota bacterium | reverse complement strand
CGGCGATGATCTGACCCAGGGCGGCCATCTTATCGGCGCGGTGCATCTCGTGTTGGGCCCGTTTGAGATCGGTCATATCCTGAAACGACGCCACCCGGGTGAGGGTACCGGGAATGACGTTGATGTTGAGGATGCCGTCGTGGACCTTTCCGTGACGGTTGGTGAACCGCACCTCGTACGCTTTGGGCGCGGCCTCGGGGTCCTGGGAGCGCATCTCGTGGTAGCGCTTCATCCTCTCCAACGTTTCATCACTGAAGAAGGTCATCCAGGTGAGCTTGCCCTCGGTCTCCTCCTTGGAGTAGCCCGAGACTTTGACCCATTCGTCATTGGCCAGGGTGATCACCTTGTCGTCGCCGAAAATCACCATCGCCGTGCCGGCGGTGTTGAACACGGTGCGGTACTTCTCTTCGTTGGCCAGCAACTCCTGTTCGGCCATTCGGCGTTCAGTGATGTCGAAGCTGGTGGTCACCTTGTGCAGACCGTCCTCACCCATGTCGAGGAGCGCCCAAGAGGTTTCGATCCAGCGGCGTTTACCGGTTTTGGTGATGATCTCCATCTCGGTTCGCGAGGGCAGCGGTTCTCCCCGTTCGTAGGCTTCGCGCAGGGCCAGCTGCTCTTTTAAGCTCTCGTCGCTGAGCACCATCGGCGGCGAGGCGCCGGTCAGCTCCTCCACGCTGTACCCCGTGCACTCCGCTGCGGCCGGGTTGACATAGAGCGCCCGCTGCTCCTTGGCGCTGGCGAACACCACCATCGCATGCATCGATTCGGTCAGCGCCCGAAACATGCGCTCGTTCTTCTGCAGCGCCCGGTTTTCCTCCTCGAGGGTGGTGAGCCGCTCGCGCATCTGGCGCAGCTCCTCAAGGAGTTGTGCCTTGTTTTTCTGTTCGTCGTTCATCCCATGTCCCGCCAAAGGGTAGATCGGGGGCGTCAAAAATGCCAGGGCGGTTGAGACTTATTTGAGGTGGGGGAACTTAACGCATCCAGGAGAGCAGATCGAGTAAGCCTCGATGGTGTGCCGATTTTCCGACCGCTCGGCAGCCACAACTGCCTTCACCGTCGTTGGGATCGTCATCACCGTCCGAATCACCGTCCGAATCGCTGTCCGAATCGCTGTCCGAGTCGCTGTCCGAATCACTATCCGAGTCGCTGTCCGAGTCCCCATCTCCATCTCCGTCGGAGTCACTATCCGAATCGCTGTCCGAATCACTGTCCGAGTCGCTGTCCGAGTCGCTATCTGAATCGCTGTCCGAGTCACTATCCGAATCCCCGTCCACGTCCGCATCGATGGACAGGGTGATCTCGATCTCCAACGGACTCTCTTCGTTGGGGGCGTTGTGATAGGCGTAGATCGTGCTGGACACAGAATCCCCGGATTGCATGCCGTCCGGATTGAGGGTCATGGTGATCGTCTGCTCGTCAGAGGGATCGACCGCACCGTCGTTGGCCGAGATCGCCAGCCAATCGGGGTACGTGATATCTTCGTTGCTCTGGCCGTCGTTGATGTCATTGATCGTTCCGTCGGCCGCCGAGCTCCAGTCGGAGTTGTCATCACTGTCGTCGTTGCCCGTGCGCCCCACATAAGCCGCGGTCATCGAGATGCCGTCGCCGCTCCAGGCGGTTCCCTCGGGCGGGTCGTCATCATTGCCGGACGACCGGACAAAATCGATCCCATGACCGTAAGCATCGATGATCGCAATCGACAGCTCAGTCGGTGGGTCGGCGTCAAAGGCCCAGGCCAGGTTCTTGCCCGCGTAGAAGCTCGAAGGGTCGGTGGAATCGTTGATGTCCAGCAGCACCAGTGTTTCACCGGACTCGAAGAGATACTCCTCTTCAAAAGTAAACACACCGGAGGTCCCGTCGCTGTCGTTCCAGACGATCGACCACCCCTTCAGTTGAACATCAGGGCCCATGTTCCAGATCTCCATGCCGTCGGGCGGTTCTGCGCGACCCACGTAGATTTCATTGACCAGCACCTCGTATTTATTGGCGATGCTCAATTGGTGCGCCAGGGTCAGATCTCCCGAATTGGAGATCTTCAACTCCTCCTCCTGCTCCCCTGATCCTTCGTCCACGCCGATGTGGAAGGAGTTGTCGTTGACTGCGATATCGGGGATGCGAATTTTCAGATCGACGTCAGTCTGGTCGGGGCCGACCGTCACTGCTTCGACGTCAGAGGAATAGATGCCCGAGGTTGCGTAGACTTCGTAGTCTCCGGCGATGAGTTGTTCGATGCTGTAATCTTCACCGGATATCTCTTCAATCGTGCCGCATTGAACGTCGGTGAAGTAGACCGTTGCGGGGCTGGGGGCAGCGAGCACCTTGCCACTGATCTCAAACCCGGAAATGGGATCCTGACCGATGGAGAAGATCATGTGCGTGCACTCGGGATGAATGCCGCTGATGTTGCCGATGTCGAGACCCGAGTCATTGCCGTTCCACCATTTGGCGTCCGGCAGGGTATCGTCGGTAAAGGAGGTGACATTGCCAGCGTGAAACAGATCGTCCGGACCGCCCTGGTTTTCGTTGTGCTCGAGGGAGAACAGACCGTCCGCCTGCTCGACCGAGACATAGTAGTGACTCGAGGGGGTCATGTCCTGATCGTCATTGCTGCCCGCCCTGTCGACGTGCCAGATGATCAAACCTTCGTCGGGAATGCTCTTGTTGCGTCCCTGGGCGACGCGGCTTTCAATGTAAAACGATTCGTTGCTGTTGGAGGTGTTGCGATAGATGAACGAGGTATTGGTGTTCGACTCGTGCTCGAAAATCTCCCCCTGGTCAGCATTGGTGATGTCGGTCGTGTCCTCCCAGCCCACCAGATCCCGGTAGTGGGCGTTGGGCGGCATCGGATTGCCCCCGTGCCCTCCGCCGGCCATGATGCAGTAACCCCCGGCGCCGGCTGAATCCCCGCCGTAGTCGTACAGATCGGGATAGCCGCAGATCATGTGACCGTTTTCGTGACAGATGGTGCCGATGGTCGGCGAGCCGCCGATGTTGGTCATCTGGTAGCGGTTGGATTGCACCCCATCGGCGCTGAAACTGGTGTAACTGCTCATATGGGGCCACAGACCAGTGGCCCAGGGGGTGTCCGGATCGCCGGCGTAGAGCAGGTTGATCGCGATGATGTTGTTGCCCTGAGTGGAGAGCTGGGAATAGTCGAACCCATCGGCCTCGAGGGCATCCAACGCCTCCCGCAGGAGGATCCGTGCGGTGTTGGAATTGTTCTCATCGTTGTACCAGGTCTTGGGATGTTCCGCTCGGTAGTAGTCGGTCACGATGTGGGTGTAGTTGAGTTTGCCATCGGAAACCTCATCGTAGTAGTCGTGCACCGAACCGTTGTTGCCGAATTGGTCGAACCCTTTTTCATTGAGCATTGCTTCCAGGTCCGCTTGGGGCACCGTGGCCGGATCATCGGAAAAGTCGACCAGCATGGTCAGTCCGAGAATATCCCCTTCGACCTGACGGGGCTGACCCAGGGAGTTGCGCAGCGCCTTTGGCCAGAGAGCGTCCTGCCGTTTTTTGATCAATCGCATGCGCTCCTGGTGATCGATCTTCAGCCGGGGTTTCAGACCCAATTTTTTGGCTGCAGCGTTGCTCTCCTGGCCGGTGTAGCGGACGCCGGTGGAGCGGAATCGCTTGCCGTCCTTGGATACTGTTGCATAACAGATCCAATGGGTTTTCGGATCGTGGGTGACCGTGTACCCGTCGAGAGTCTCCAGGCGGCGGTAGAATTCGTCGCCGAATACCTTGAGCGATACGGATGAACCGTCCGGTTGGCTGAACGTGTACACACTGCCAAAGGACGGTGCGCCCACCGCCGAACCAGCTGCGATGAAGCAGGTCAGCAGGATGGTTGGGCCGATAATCTTTTTCATCTTCTCTTCTCCTTTAGATATTCTAGAGAACACTTTTCCATTAACATGGCTCATACCCAAACAAGGAATATGTGTTTTCAGGGCATAAAACAGTCCAAATTGAGGCGCAATTTAAAAAAGTACAATACAGTGAAAAAAA
Source organism: Myxococcota bacterium (assembly GCA_028278265.1). Taxonomy (GTDB): domain Bacteria; phylum Myxococcota_A; class Polyangia; order JAAYKL01; family JAAYKL01; genus JANQET01. The sequence goes on along the minus strand of JANQET010000498.1, from coordinate 14,158 downwards.
TCGGTGGGCAGCAGTTCGCCGGAGCAAACGCCGCGCTTTTTCGGACAGATATGCTATATTCTTGGCTCGACCCGATGATTGAATCGTGTTGAGATACGAGGCGGTATGAATCCGAGTTTGTTCAGACTAGACAGTGGCGTCGACGGTATCGGCGATCTGATCCTACCCTCCTATTTTTCGATGGTGGCCATCGGTTTCATCATCGCCGTGATCGTCATTCCCCGCTGGGCTAAACGGCACGGCATCGACTCCCGGGTGATGATCGACTTCATTATCTGGATGGCCATCTTCGGCCTGCTCGGCTCGCGCCTGTTGCACATTATCGCCGATGGTCACTTCTGGGATTACGTGAATGTCTGCATCGATCCCCAGAAGGTCGATTGGAAAATAGACGCGCGGGAATGTCGCCAGATGAATGGGGTGTGGGACGCGGCCAAGGGGGTGTGCCATCCAGCCGAGACCAACTGCCTGGCCTGGGCCGATATCACCAATGGCGGTTTGGCCTTTTACGGCGGATTTCTCGCCGCTGCCCTATTTTCGATCGTTTTTGTCCGTCGATACCAGCTGCCCGTGGGCAAACTGGTCGACATGGGGGGGTGGTTGTTGATGCTCGGCCTGGCCTGGGGGCGTATGGGCTGCTTTTTGGGCTCCTGTTGCTTCGGCGCCCGCACCGATTCCTGGTTTGGCGTCGTCTTTCCGCGGAGTTCCTCAGCCTCCCGCTACCATTGGGAGCAGGGATTGCTGGCCAACTATCGCACCGAATCACTCCCCGTTCATCCCACGCAAGTCTACGAAGCACTGGTCGGTATCGCCATCGCCGCCCTGGCCTACTTCTGGCTGCGCCCGCGAAAAAAATTCGACGGCCAGGTGTTTTGTGTCGCCTCGATTCTCTACGCCGTGGCGCGGTTTCTGTTGGAGACGGTCCGACGGGACGAACGGGGCGGCCTGTTCGGCTTTTCCACCAGTCAGCTCATCGCGATGGGCATCGTGGTTTGTTGCATTCTCTTGTGGCGCTATTTCTCCGAGCGGTCGCAGCGAATCGTCGACGGAACCGAGACGGCGAGTTGACAGACCCCACTGGGGCTTAAAAATAAATCTAGATAATTAGTGGAGTGCTCATGAACGAGAAAGCGAGAGATATCGTTCTGCTCGTCATCGCCGCGGGGATCCTGGTGGCCATCTTTCTGCCGTCACCGGATGCGCCCCGAGATGATGAGTCACCGGCGGAGAGCGACGGCCTTGCGGGACAGCACCCCCTTCCGGCCGATGAGGAGCCGAACGGGTTGGGTCATCGAACCGAATCCGCCGCACCGGCAGTGGGAATACCCCACCGTCTCCTGCCGTTGGTCGCCGGGTCGAGCTGGGTCTACCGGGTCGACGGGCCCAAGGACCTGGTCCCGAGCGACACCTGGACGATGAAACTGACCGAGCTGCCCCGCGAGGAGGATCCGGGAACGCTGGAGGTCGGATTCGGGGATCGACCAATGACCAAAACGCACATCTGGAGCGACCAGGGGACGTTGCGGCTCGACGGGCTGCCATTGACCGAACCGCTGAAGTACCTGGGCAATCGCCCCACCGGGGTGACGGGGTACTTCATCCCCCAGGCAGGGGCCATCGGTCGGGGGGCCGTGTGGCGCCAGGAGCTGGCTCGGGAGGTGGTTCACCGGTTTCGCGACAGCCGGGGCAAACCCCAGGAGCGACCGGCCAAGGCGATGCAGCGGGATCGGGCCGAGGTGGAGGACGAAGAAGAGGTCACCACCCCAGCCGGGCGCTACCAGGCATTTCGCGTGTACTGGCTCTCGCGCATCGAGATAAAGGTGAAGAAACGGTTGATCCTGGATCGGTTGACCGACGAGCCCTACCGCAAGGAGATCATGTGGTTGACCCCGGGGATCGGAGTGGTTCGGCGGCGTATCGAGTATCCCGGTGTTCGAGCCGGTCGGATTTCGTTTGACTTGCTGCACTATACGCGTCCACAATCCCCCGCAGCTGTCAAAGGAGATGCCGATGCAGCGCGACATCGCGACAATTCTGTTACAGATCGGAGCCGTCTCGCTCCGCACTGATCCACCGTTTACTTGGGCTTCGGGCCGGTTTTCCCCGATATACTGCGACAACCGGTTGATCATGTCCCATCCCCGACACCGGGCCGAGGTAGCCACCGGGTTCAAGAACCTGCTCGCCGAGCAGAACTGGCGTCCGGAGGTTGTCGCCGGCACCGCTACCGCCGGCATTCCCCACGCCGCCTGGTTGGCCCAGCTGCTCGATCTACCGATGGTCTACGTGCGGGGCGCGGCCAAGGGGCACGGCAAGCAGAACCGCGTGGAAGGCCGACTCGAAAAGGGTCAGCGCGTGGTCCTGATCGAGGACCTCATCTCCACCGGTGGGAGCTCCGTCGGCGCGGCGCAACCGTTGATCGACGCAGAGGCCGAGCTGTTGGGGATCGCCGCCATCTTCACCTACGGCCTCGATGTGGCCGATCGGCGATTTGCCGAGGCGAAGATCCCCTGGGTCTCGCTGACCACCTTCGAGAAACTTCTCACCGTCGCCCTGTCCGAGGAGAAGATCTCGGCGAGTGAGAAGGCGATTCTGGCCGATTGGCAGAAGGATCCGGCCCAGTGGTCGCTCGCTCGAGGTGGCGCCGGGTAGCTCAGGAAGACTTGAATGCCCCCTCGAGGATGGGCCGAAGCGCTGAATCGAGGGACTTGCCGTCGACCCGCTCGAGAAAATCGGTAATCCCCATACCCCGCAGAAACCCGGTGTCGCTCGAGGTCGCCGCCTCTACGATCATGGCAATGGCCAGCTGGTTCGATTCGCTCTCTCCCCGCAGGATCGCAGCGACTTCGAAACCACTCAATTCGGGTAACGATAAATTGAGGATCAACAATCGGGGTTGGAGGCGCTCGACGAGCGCCAGTGCCTGGTTCCCGTCGGCAGCGATGTGGATCTGACAATTGGGGAGCAGCCGCTTGGCGCTTTTTTCGATCGCTGCGCTGAATGCCGTATCGGCCTCGGCGATTACCAGCTGGTCGTCCCCCCAGGTGTCGGTAGCGCGAAACGCCCGGTCGTCGCTCGCCTCATTGCTGTCTTTTCTGGGCAGACCGATGGTCGGAATATCGCTCCTGAACGGTGAAAATCGCCGCGGTTCTTCGGAGAATCGCTGCCGCTGCACGTCGATCAGATCCTTGATGAACTCGCCGCAGCTCCCGTAGCGATCCTCCGGTGATTTTTGCATCGCCTTGGTGATGATGCGATCCAATTCGGCCGGTATCGCCGGTCGTCGAACAGCCGGGGGGATCGCCTCATCTTCGATGTGCATTTGAAGGATTTCTTTCCAGGTCTCACCGACAAACGGCATTACGCCGGTCAGCAGCTCGTAGGCAGTAACCCCCATCGAGTAGATATCGGTGAGCAACGACTCGCTGGCCCCGGGTTCCCCGCTGGCGATCTCCGGCGCGATATACGCCGGTGTGCCGGCCAGGGCGCGGGTGTCGGATTGTATCTGAACCCTGCGGACCAGACCGAAATCAGTGATCACCACCCGAATCGGATCGTGGGTGAGGATGATGTTGCCCGGCTTGATATCGCGATGAACCGCTTGGGCGCGGTGAATCGCCGACAATCCGCTGAGGGACTGGATCAGAATCTCTATTGCCTCGGCCACCGAAATATAGGAGCCCCGCCGATTGTGCGCGTCGATCAGATGCTCCACGGTCACCCCCTCGAGGAACTCCATCACGAAGTAGGGGATGTTTCCGTACTGCCCGAACGAGAAGATCTGCGCCACGTTGTGATTTTGAATCGCCGCCATGGCCACGGCTTCGTGGTTGAATCGCTTGGCATAGTCCGGTGAGGTGGCCAGGGAGGGCAACAGAAACTTCACCGCGACCTTGCGCTCGAGGGGCATGTCTTCGGCCAGGAAGACCACCCCCATCGCGCCGCGACCGACCTCGTTCATCAACCGGTATTTGTCGTCCAAGACGATTTGGGAATGAAACGATTGGGCGGCGTCCGTTGTCTCTCGTGCGGGACGTTGGGGCTCCATTTCGGTGTCGGGTGGCGTCGCTTGATTCCGGTGGTCCGAGACCATCGGTAAGGTCGATTTTCTCTTTTTCTTTGTGCCGGTGCTCATCGGCTGACCCTAACTACGAATTGCCAGTATGGGATACCCCTGCCTCAATTCATCCCATAAACTCAGCGGCGGTTCAACAATCCCATGCCGATTGGGATTACATTTCGCCGGTCAGGAACGGATTGTGTGTCCGTTCGACCCCGATGGTCGTGTTCGGGCCGTGGCCGCACATCACCCGCACCTCGTCGCCCAAGGGAAGTAAGCGCGTTTTGATCGATTCGATCAGCTGGGGATAGGAGCCCCCCGGTAGATCGGTGCGCCCGATCGATCCGGCAAAAAGCGTGTCCCCGACAAATAGCAGATCGCCGAACAAAAAGCTCACCCCCCCCGGGGTATGCCCCGGTGTGTGGATCACTTTGCCCTCGTGCCCGGCCACGGTAATCGTCTCCCCGTCCTCGATCTCCCGGTCCACCTGGGGCACGTCCATCGGCGGCAGGCCGAACATGCGGGCCTGCTGGGGGATGTTGTCGAGCAGGAAGAGATCCTCCTTGTGAATGGCGAACGGTACGTTGTCCAACAGGGTCTTCAGCTTGGCCACGCCACCAGCGTGATCCAGGTGGCCGTGGGTGTTGAAGATGCCCTCGATGGTAATGCTCTGAAATTGGGCGGTGCGCGCCAGTCGGTCCGGTTCGTCGCCCGGGTCGATGAAGATGCCCGATTTCTTTTGTTCATCGTAGAGCAGAAAGCAATTTTCCTGGAACGGGCCGTTAACGATCGTTTCGAATTTGAGTGACATCAACGCTCCTCGAGAATCCGGCTATAAGAGCAACCGGCTCAGAACACCACGGCGAGGCCGATGGAGATCAGGGGAAAGAACCATTTCTTCTTTGTGTCCGCTTCGTCCTCGACCAAGGGACAGTTCATTTCGAGATCTTCGTAGGTTTCGCCCATACATTTGAAGCGATTACCATTTTTGTCGGTCAGGATAATCCCTTCGCCGACCGTCTCCGGCGGCGACAGATAGGCCGGTTCGGCGTAGAACTCGTAGCCCTCACCGTCGGTGTAGATCTTCTCATCGGCGTAGCCCATCACTTTGCGGCTGTCGTACCAGTAGTGCAGGGCCAGCAGCTGAATGCGGAATTGGACCCGGCCCGCAACGCGCACGTGAGCGCCCAGACCGCCACCGACGGTCCAGCCGCTGGCCGCTTCGTCGGCGCCCCACTCGAACTGTCGACCGCCCGAGACCACCACATACGGAAAGAAAGAACCGGATTGGAAGAAGACGTACTTGACGAACGGCATCAGCAACAGGGAATCGGGTAGATCGATTTTGATTTTGTAACGCCCGCGACTGACCGTGTCGTCGCCGAACATGTGGGTGTAGCCCAAGTCGAGCCCCGGGGCGAGGCGATCGAAGATGTAGTAGGCGAAAAAGCCGCGTAGGGTCAGGTGAAAGTAATCCCCGACGCCGGCAGCGCCCAGACCCAAGCCGGCCTCCATATCCCCTTTGGAAAACGGTTCCGGTTCGGGTTGCTCTTCGGGCATGAAGGGCTCATCTTTGAACGGGTCCGGCTCGCCAGGGGCTGAGGGCTCGGCAGGGGGCGGGGTCTCCGGTTCCACGTCGATCGGTGGAGCGGGCTCGGCCTCCCCGGTCGGTGGCTCGGCCTCCCCAGTCGGTGGCTTGGCTTCCCCGGTCGATGGCTCGGCCTCCCCGGTTGGGGGCTTCTCTTCCCCTTCAGTGGCGGGCGTGGCGGGGGTCTCGTCTTCTACCGGCGCTCCCGCATCCCCCTGCGGAGCGGACGGCGCCTCGTCGGTTTCGGCCGGCTCAGCGGTCGCTCCCTCTTGGGGCGTCGGCTCGGTAGGTTCCTGTCCCCCGGTCATAGCGACCGGTTGGGTCGCCGCAAGAAATATCGATGCCTGGATCAATAGGTGAATCCACTTCATCATGAATGGGGTTATACCGCGTCTGGGGGGCCAGGCAATAGAGATTTGGTCCGGTAAACCTAGGAGAAGTCCTCAGTACTTCAGCACGATACCGCGGGGGTTGCCCGCGGGCCGCCGGGGATGGAGCTTCACCGGTGCTCGGCGTCGCTCCGGCGGGGGCGCCATGTACGGGGTGGGAAACGCGCCGAGCTCTTTGCGCAGTTTTATTTCGAGCATCATCTTGGCGATCATCTCCTGGCGGCGCACCTCCACCAGATCCTTGAGCAGATTGCGGTGCATGTCCGCCATCGCGAGGAAGTGGATGCCCGCGCCGACGTTCTGGTTGTTGAGCGCCTCGAACACCACCTTCCCCTTGGCCCACACGGTCTCGCTGGCCTCGGGCAGGGGGATCTCCACCTGGACGATTTTCGGCCCGTGTAGTCCCATGGTCGCCGGTTTGATCGTGAACAGTCCCCCCGCGTTCAGATTGACCACGCTGGAGGCCCACGGCCGCTCGGCGACGATTTCGGTTATCAATCGATTGTCATTAATCCGTATCTGCTGTCGACGATCTCTGGACATGATGTCTCCTTTTGTCCTACATTTTTCTACATTGTGGGCCAACGCATGACATCGGGTCAAAAAAATGACCCAAAATAGATCGCTCACTTCGATTGACAAGTTCAGGACGTCGAGCCTCAACCAGCGAAACCACCGACAAATTTGAAGCACCGGCGAAATATGGATTACACTATTTGAGTTTCAACCGTTAAAGAGGGTAACGATGGACCTTAGAAAGGCACGCGCGCGCATCGAGCAGTACGCCCGGGAGCAGTTCGGCCGCATCGTCGCGTTGAGGGATGTTTCAGTGGTGCGGCGGGCGGGGGGAAGAGCCAGGGTCGGCGAGCTTTACTGCGCCACCAAGCACGGCGAGGTGATGGTCGGTCGCATCGGCGTGACCGCCGGCGGAGCGATCCTCGGAGGATTTGGCGTGGATCAGTTGATCGAGGCGCTCGCCGAGGTCCGACAGGTCGAGCACCTCGACGGACACCCGGATGGAGAGCCCCTTTCAGGTGCGCTGCAGACCGATGATGAGTTGCTCGATTTCGCGTTGGACGATCTCGAAGAGGTCGAGCCGAACCCGGATGATGAAATCGATCGGTTCTTCAACGCTCTCGACGGCTCCCATGTTCAGGGCCAGGTCAGCACCCTGCTGGCCAGCGACTCCCCCGAAGACCTGCACCAGGCGCGGGAGCTGTTGCCCTCCCTACTCACCCGTCCCGAGGATCGGGGTTCGGTGCTGCGCCAGATGGGCGAGGTGGAGCTGAAGCTGAACGCGGTCGAGTTGGGATTGAACTATTTCGAGGCGGCTGCCCGGGAGTTTGTCGATCGGGCGGAGATCGAGGCCTTGGAGGGGGTCGCCGGTCAGGTGCTGCAGGCGATCGGCGAAGCGGCCTTTGCCCAGCATCCGATCAAGGGCCTGCTCGACTACGCGCGGGCCCGTCAGACTCCGGTCGAGCAACTCGGTGACTCAATGGTGTTCAGTGGGCTGGGGGAGCGCGAGTTGCAGGAGATCGAAGCGGCCAGCCGCTTGCTCACGGTGCAACCCGAAGAGATCCTGCTCCGGGAAGGGGAACCGGCCGCCAGGGCATTTGTCGTAAAATCGGGCACCTTGGCCATCTGTCTGGAGCCCCCCCACGGCGGCACCCGCGTGGTGCGGTGTTGTTTTCCGCGGGATTTTGTCGGTGAGTCGGGGGCCATCGGCCGGCCCGGGGCCACCTGCAATGCCACGGTGCAGGCCCAGTGCCTGACCACCGTATGGTCGTTCGAAGCGGACACCCTAAGGCGTATCGCCGCGGCCTATCCGGCGGTGTTGAGACGCCTCGAGTCGGCCCGAGCGCTCAAGCGGCTGGACTCCTTTTTTTCAGTCAATGAGGCCACCGAAACCCTGGACGTGCGCGTACGGGATCAGCTGCTCAGCTGTGTGACCGCGATTCGCGATGCGGGGTTGGATGAACAATTGGGCCGAACCGGGGCCATTCCGGATGAGGCCTATCTCATCGTCAGCGGTAAAGTGGCGGTTCAACGGCCGGGTGTCGAGGACCGGATCAGAGGGGCCGATTCGTTTCTCGGCTTGCGCGACGTGTTGCATGGGCTGGCTCAGGAAATGGTGTTCACAGTGGTCGAACCGTGCCGTCTGGTCTGTTTTGACGGGAACAAGCTGCGCTCGTGGGTGGCCGGTGCGCCCCCTGAGGTAGCTGCGGTGCTCGAGCGTCTCGAATGATGCCGGACCCGGGATGAAAATGTGATATAGTGGATGTCGATATTCTAGACCTTCGTAAAAGGTCTATTGCAATCCAGGCGACCTTTGCTTATGTATGCGGGGCGTTTTTTTAACCCCAAGGAGGAACGCGATGGCTCGAGTAACTGTTGAAGATTGTTTGAATAAGATCCCCAGTCGGTTTGGCCTTGTGCTGATCGCCGCTCGGCGCACGCGCCAACTGCTCAAAGGGGCCGAGCCCCGCGTGAGGAGCAAGAACCGAGCGGCTGTCACCGCCCTGCGCGAAATCTCCGATGGTTCCGTCTACGTGGAACAGGACGTGCAAGCGCTCGTCGAGCAATACGTCGAGCCCGGTCGCCTCGAACGACTTTAGCCCTACTCCGCTGCATTCCCATTACCTACGAGCCAATCCGCCCGGCGCCTGGCGGTTTACGTCCTCGCTTCCTCGGTCGACGTGGCTTTGGCCATGCCTCGGTCGGTCGCTCCGGGCGCACTCGCCATGCGCTCGAGCGGACTTTGCTCTCGGCAAAATGGGAGTGTAGCGGAGTAGGGCGTGAGGATTAAGCTAAAAACCGATGAGTTGGTGAACGGCGTCATCGCCGGTGACGTAGAGCGGTTCGCCCATTTTGTCCCGCCAATTGCTCAACACATGGGTTGAGTTTTGGATGCGGGAATCGCCCCAACCCTGGTTGGCCCACATCGGCTGGGCGTTCCAGTTGGCGTTGATATAGGCCATTGCCTTGATGTAGTCCCGGTTGTCCTCGATGTGCTTGAAGTAGGTGGAGAACCAGCCGTCCCAAAGCGATTCACCGTTTGATTCGGTGATCTCTTTTCCCCGGGGGGTCGACTCGGCAACCATGATCGGCTTGTTGACCGCCTTGGCAAATTTGAGCGAGCCGCTGTTGCTCCCCGGTGCACCGCCCCAGTACGAATAGCCCAGCCAGTCGACGTAGTCGTTGCCCGGATAGTACTTCACCCAGGTGTCGAACCCGGTCTGGGGGGCTGCCGAGGCCATCACCGTGGCGAAGTTTTCGGCACCGGTAGCCCGCACCCGATCGACCAGCCGTTTGAACGCCGACTTGAATTCCCCCGGCGAATAGTCGGCCCAATCGGCCTCGAACTCATAGCCGATGCGCAAGAAGAACGGGATGTCGCTGTGATCCGCGATGTAGTCGGCGAGCTCGTCGAGGAGGTAGTCCGAGCTGCCGTCGACCACCGCGTCGATCACCCCGGTCCCGGCAAAGGAGATGGAGAGATGAAACGCCAGATTATCGGTGTCGAGGGAGGTCGAATCGATGTAGCACTGCAGGCAAATCGGCCCCGCGTCCCAGTCGGTCGTGGCGAAGACACCGGCCAGGTGCTTGCCCGGGGGCACGTTCATCCCCGCGTTGGAGGCGTCCTGAATGCCCAGGTAGTGGGTGATACCGGCCGGCATATCCACCACGTCGGCGTACCCCTGAGTGTAGGGGGCGTTGGCCCCGACCGAGAGGTTGTCCTGTCCCGCGAAGACCAGTACGGCGTCGTTTTCAGGTTCGAACTTGGCCGGGCGGACGTCTGGCTCGAATGGGGAGTCGTCATCATCCTCGATATCAATCGCTCCCCCGTCGGTAACCGGTACCCCCTCGTCGAACTCTCCGAGCTGACAATTCGCTGCCAAGCACCCCACAACCAAGAGTCCCAGTATCGTCGTCGTCCTGTTCATCGCTCATCCGTTCGCTCAGTTTTTGCTCGGAACAATTAGTTTTTCATCCGAATTAATTTTAATACCCTCCCTTTTTTGTGTCAAGGCGCTCGCTTGTTCTGCCCCTTGACAGATGGCACTACCGTTCCCACGTTACGCGTATGAAAAATAGACGACAACGCTCATGCACATTGTGGAGATCCTCATTTTGGGCTCTGGCGCTCACCATGCAGACGGTTTTTCCGGCCCACGCCGAAGAAGAGGCCCCGCCCCAGGAGGAACTCGAATTGATCGGCGATCGACCCGATTTCACCGAAAGCTCTGCGGCCATTGCCCCATTGCACCTGCAGGGGGAGCTGGGGGTCGATTACTCCACCTTCGGCGACGACCAGGTTTTGACCGTTCCGGCGCTGCTGCTTCGCTTCGGCTTTGTCGAACACTGGGAAGCGCGTCTCGGCCTGCCGTCGTATGAAGCCTCGTTTGTCGAAACCGAGGATGGCAGCTCCGAAACCGATCACGATGTCTCGGGAGTTGAGCTCGGCGCCAAAGGGGCATTCGACCTGAGTGACCGATTTGCTCTGGGCGTGCTGCCTTTCGTCGTACTGCCCCTCTACGGGGACGCGTGGGATGCCAGTGGAATGGAGTTGGGGCTGAAGGGACTCTGGGCATTCGATCTCAACGAAACGTTCAGTCTCGGCGGTAACCTCGGCGTGGTGGTCGGCGGAGTCGCCGCAGAGGGGGATATCGCGGTCGAATCGCTGGTCTCTTTGAGCTTGGGCATCGCCCTGACCCAACGACTGGGGATGTTCGCCGAGGTGTATGCGCTGATCTCGGATGAACCCGAAGTGGCACCGGTGGCCGACGGCGGCTTCACGTTTCTGATCACACCCCGTTTTCAGGTCGATCTGTACGGCGGGGTTGGCTTCCTCGAGGCCTCCAGAGGATTCAACGCGGGTTGCGGCGCCATCTTTCTCATCTGAGCCCCTCACCGATCTCTCGCTCATTCACGCCCAGACCATGCGGTAGAATCGTGAAACCATAAAAATATTGTGTGAACAGATGGCTTGCCCAAAAAAGTGGGTGCCGAGTAAATTTTGGTAAAACAATACCTGATTACCGTATTGACTGTCTGCCCACGATGACCACATTGCCCTTGTGGGCGTTCATGCCCGCCACCAGTTTCGAGGAAAAAAGCAATGAAAACGATAACAACCCAAGAATTGAAATCCCGGCTGGATCAAGGGCCGGTCGCCCTGTTCGATGTGCGGGGCGATGTGGATTACGAACGGGGCCATATCGCCGGTGCCAAGACCGCCCCATTGGGCTCCCTGGTCTTTCGCGTGGCCGGGGTGATGAAACCCGATTCACCGGTGATCGTCTATTGTGGGGGCGGGGGGTGCACGTTGGCCGAGCAGGCAGCGAGCCGGCTGGAGGACTTGGGCCTGCGCAATGTCTATTGCTACACCGACGGCCTTCAGGGGTGGCGATCCGCCGGCTTGGCTGTGATTGAATCCCCGTTTGCCAAAAAACAGACCCAGGGGCCGGTGGTCGACTGCCGACCGCTCATTATCGATCGGGAGCGGGCCTATGGCGGCGCGTTCATGCACTCCACCGAGAATGTGGAGAGCGCCGGGGGGTAGTCTGCCGTTCATTAAGGTAATCGACCCATTTTATATTTTACTGTAACGGACCGGTATCGAAGATCATATAGAGGGTTTTGATTTTGCCCTGAGCGTCGAAGTGCATCCAATCGACGGCGATGAAGGTATCCGCCTGCTCTTGGGACGGCCCGGTGTCGGCTTTGATCACCACGCTGACCTGATCCCCCTTGGTGAATGTCTGCAACGGTGTATCCAAGTGATAGGGCGAAAAGGCGAAGATCATGCTGTAGTAGTCCCTGAGCTCTCCGGTTCCCTGGACGATCTGATCGTTCAGCGGGGTGTGCAGCTGGGCATCCGGAGCAAAGAGGGTGACCAGCTCGTCGAGACGTTCGGCATTCACGAGATCGAAGTAGAGCTGCACCGTCTCTTCGATGCTCGTCGTCCCGGCATCAGGGCCGGATGTATCGACAGTGATGTCCGAGCTATCGGCACATTGTTCTCCGACGCTGTCGTCGCACCGACTGGCCAGCAGCAGCCATCCCAGTGCAGATAATCCGATCGATGAGAATATGACTCTTCGCATCTTGCCCTCCATCTTGTTTTTAACTGAATGTTTAGTTTGTTAAGGGAGGATACCCGCGAAGTGGATTAGTCGCAATCGTGAAACAGAGAGCCCCCCCGATCCTCGAGCAGTTTTAGATCATTCAACGTATCAGCGTCTTCGCAGTCGAGGGCGTTGAATTCGATGCGGACCCGATCCCCGGTCCCAATGCCGTCGTTGTCGACCAACGGGCTGATGTCGATAATCCCATTGCTGTCCAGCTGGAGACAGTACAACTCCGTGAGGTCGACCAGCGGACTGAGATCCACTACCTGGTTGGTGTTCAGATGCAGATCGGCCAGGCCGGTCAACCCTTGGAGGGGGCTGATATCGCTGATCTGATTGTCATCCAACTCGATGAACAGCGCATGGGTCAGCGAGGCCAAACTGCTGATGTCGGCGATGCTGTTCTCCCTCAGATGAACCTCGATCAAGTTGGTCAAATCGGCCAGCGGGCCGATGTCGGCCAGGCCATTGGCGCTCAGATCGATGGTTGTCAGCTGGGTCAGCCCGGCCAGAGGGGTGATGTCGCTGATCGAGTTGGAGCTGAGATCGAGCCGCTGAAGATGGGTCAATCCGCTCAGGGCAGTGACGTCAACCACTTGCGCCGAGTCCGCCGAGAGCTGGATCAGGGAGGTCAGTCCGCTCAACGGGCCCAGGTCGGCAATCGGGTTGGCGGTCAATTCGAGGTGCTCCAGGCGGGTCAGGGGGCTCAAGGGGGTGATATTCACGACCCCGTTGCTGCTGAGATCGAGCCGCTCGAGCTCGACGAGGCCGCTCAGGGAGCTCAAATCGCTGATGGCGTTGGTGTCCAGATCGAGGTAGGTCAGTCCGCTGAGCGTTCCCAGGGCGTCGACGGAGTCGATCTCGGTCGCGTATAAGAGCAACTCGGTGAGGCTGGGTAGCTGGGCCAATGGTTCGAGGCCCGAAATGGGGTTCTCCCCTAAGTCCAGGTAGCGCAATTTGTCAAGTCCGATCAATGGGCTCAGATCCGTGATCCCGTTTTTGAACAGCGTGAGCACTTCCAAGTTGTTCAGGCAGTGAATGTTGGTCAGATCAGAGATGTCGCGGGTATAGGCGTAGAGGTATTGCAGCGCCTCGATATCCTTGTAGTAGAGATCTCCTTGGGGAATCCCGATGGTTTCCCTGATCACCGCCTCGAGATTGGGATCGGCAAAGGTGATCACCCCGTCGCACGGGATGGTCTGAGTATCGGTGTCAATGCTCGTGTCGGTGTCAATGCTCGTGTCTGTATCCGTATCCGTGTCAGTGTCCGCATCCGTATCGGTGTCGGTATCCGTGTCTGTGTCGGCGTCGGTGTCCGCATCCGTATCGGTATCGGTGTCGGTATCCGTATCTGCATCTGTGTCGCCGCCGGCGTCCCCGGTCCCGTCGCCCTCGCCACAACTCAGCAGCGATATCCCCCCGAGCAGCTGGACCGCAATAATGACGAGCAGAGGAAAAGTGGCGCAGGTGGGAATCCGTTTCGTTCGGAATGCAAGACCGGCTCTCATGATGGATCTCCTTCACAACGACATACGGGTCGCATTGTCTAACGGGGTATCAGGTTTTGAGAGCGGGCTCAACAGGAGGTTTCGCCTTGCACACCGGTTGCGGGCTTAGTCCTATGTGAACATATTTTTACAGCGCTTACTCTTCTTTTGCGGCGGTGCAAATCACAATTGTAAAAAAGAGGATTTGGGGCGGCGATTTTTGACCTTTCAGTGTTGACATGACTAGTGCTTTTTCCTTAATTATGCTCCCTGACATATTTTCTTTCTTGATGCGTCTTTTGGCGTCTAGGGAAAGTGAATATCTCTTTCTTTTAAACAACACGTGGGAGGTAAGCAGTCATGAGACATTGTCGCAGTGGTCTTGGTATTCTGTTGCTATTCGTGTGCACCATGGTCTTCACCATTTCCACCGGGAACACGGCACGTGCCCAGGAGGAAGCACCGCCGGAAGCACAGGAGGGGGGAACGGTTGAGGAGCCGGC
>JANQET010000487.1 GCA_028278265.1 Myxococcota bacterium | reverse complement strand
CGCTGTAGGTCGGTTCGTCGGTTCGTTTGTGCAGGACGCCCGAAGCGCAGAGCCGGCGGTAGATGTCGGGATCGCGAAACTCGGTCGGCGCATCCTCCCATCCTCGGGGTTCTCCGTCGTCGACCATCCACGCCTGTTCTTTGCCGCCCCGCGCCCGGCGAATGACGAATCCGGCGGAGGTGACCCGTTGGGGACAGAGCGCGGGTTCGCCCATCTGCTCGCACATCACCTCGCAGCTGACCAGGTGAAAGGCCCGGTGCAGGGGCAACCTCAAGACCGGCTTGTCATCGTGGCGGCTGTGCCGCTCCTCGCTCATCCAGCCGACGAACTGCGACTCTTCGAACCGCTGTCGTTTGACATCCTGGCGGAAACGGTTGACGAATTCCGCGTCCAGGTAGCGGTGGAGACCGGCGTGCGAACCGTCCCCGTAGAACGGCGCCTTGATGCGAACCGGGTGCTGGTGTTGTGGGTTGGTCATCGCTCGCTCTCCTACCAAATATTGCCCGCGCCCGGCGTGTACGAAGCCCCGACCACGGCGTTGGCGATTACCGTGTCCGCCTGTACCACCCCGCTGAACTTGGATATCGCCGCGTCCACCTTGACCATCCCCGAGGTGACGTTGACGTTGGCACCGTCGATGTTCACCGGCCCGCTGCTGCGGACATTGATCTCCGATGTGGTCAGGCTGACGCTCTGGGTACCCCGTTCGATTTCGATTGCGCCCCCTTCTCCTTCGGTGATGGTGATGCGATAGCCCGAGCGGGTGCGCAGCTCCAGCTTGGGCCCGTCCCCGTCGTCGAACTCGATTACCGTATCGTTCGGGGTGTTGATCACATAGTGATCCTCCTGGGGATCGCAGGCTTCGGGGACGCTGCTCTGTCCGCTCCAGATACTGCCCAGCACCAAGGGAAGCTCCGGTGTGATAAAGGCCAGCACGACGATTTCGTCGATGCGGGGGACAAAGCTCGCACCGTATCCCTGTCCGGCGGAGGGGGCGACCACGTTGGCCCAGACCTCCATCGGGGTGGCCGACAGCCGGACTTTGATCCGACCCCGGTTGTCCGGATCCGCGTTGTCCGTTACCTGGCCCAGCTGCAGGCTGTGCAAGTTGCCCAGTGCGTGAGAATTCATTAACTGCTCCAATCCGGCCGGTTGACCTTGAGATGGGTTTCAAACCCGGTTTCATTGTCGAACCGGTGTACACAATGCACGATTCGATAGGTTCCCCTGAGCCGGGGAGATACGCCGCTGAGCTCGATTTCGCGGCCGCTGCGAAGTGCCGCTTCCCCCAGGCAGATGACATCGCCGTGAACGAATCGCCTGGCCCGCCGGTTGAAGTGGGCCTCGGCAAATGCCTGTGCCTCTGCATCCGACCGGGCGAACGGTTGCGGGACGACCTCCTCACCGGACCAACTGAGCTGGTCGAGCGCCTCTGCGGCGGTGGTGTCTGCCGGCGCCGGACTCAGTGCGCTCACTTCGTGATCCACCTCGCTCGCCGTGGCCACGTTGTACCCCAGCACCCGGGTGTTGGTGGGTTGATGGTTCAGATCCGCGACCAGGCGCACTTGGAGCGCACTGTCCTGGGCGTCGAGCTCCAGGGGCTGGGGGTCGGGCTCTTCGGGGCGCGCGCGCAACTGGTTGTCCGTCAGGCGCAGGGCGATGTCGAATCTTCCCAGTACGCGCAGGAGAAAAGCGAGACTGCTTTCGTTGATTTGATGCCAAATCGCGGTTGCCGCGGATACGTTGGCATCGGCGCGCAGCCCCGCCTCCTGGGCGATGGTCTGCACGAGCTGATCCACGCTCTGATCTTCGAAGCTGCGGCTGTGTCGCAAGCGGGCCAACTGGTGCAGTTTGTCCTGCAGCAACAACACCAGGGTGGGGGAGCCCTCCCCATAACGCTCTTCGATGCCGGTGATGTCACCGCGAAAGATTGTCTCGGTGGCGTCGTCGGTCGGCATCTGGATTTCAATTTCACTGCCCAACCCAATATCGTCGTACAAGAACTCCGGCTCTTCGGCCCCTTCAGTGAGACCCCAGTTGGTCAGCTGCAGCTCCGCGTGGGCGCACCCGTTGAGCGGCAGATTGACCACCATTCCGACGAGGGAGTCCTGGAGGGCATCCCGTGGCTCGTCGTCCACTTTGAAAATCGGTCGGGTACTGATAAATGCAGTGTCGTTCATCGATCAACCGCTCCGACTAGTCGACTTCCAAGCGCCGCCGGCGTTGCTCGAGCAGCTCGAGGGTGCGTGCGATCTCGGTCTCACCGGGACTTAGCGGGACGCGCTGGCCCAGCGGTTCTTTTTCAGTCTCGTCGACGACCTGGGTTTCCACTTCGGCGACCACTTCATTGATCAATAGGGGCATCTGGGATCCCTTCTCCCTCGCCGGTGCTAGTCAAAACCGACCCCGTCGTCCGGGGTGATCTTAATTGTTGTTTTGTTCTTTGCAGCGCCAGTGACCTGACCGCTGACGCTCAATTCGGCGCTGACCCCGCTCGACAAACTGGCCGACAGGTTGGCCTTGCCAGTGAGATCGAACGCCCCCGCGATTCCGGTGCCCAGGGATTTGGAGGCGCCGAAGCGAAAGGCGGGCGAGCTCGCGGTCGCCGAGGCGCTGATGCTGCCGCCGCTCAGACCTGCAGTGATATTTGCCGATACGCCGAATGACCCATTGAGCCCACCCCCGCCGGTCAGCTTGAGTGCTGCACCGGCGGAAACCGGTGGAACGGCCAGTACCGGCGCTTTGGGTAACCGGGGCGACTCCACCCCGTTGTAGAGAGCGGTCTTGCGCCAGTCGCGCTGCTGTTTGGAGGTGCCGCCGGTCAGGGGCTTGGTGTCCTGATTCGATCCGGGCGGGGTGGTACCCGGTGGTGTTCCCCCGCCGGTATTGTCGGTGTTGCCGGTGGAGGTCAGGGAAGGGGTTTCCCGCTCGGCCTGTTCCACTTCCCCCTGTCGAAATTGAAACCGGTCCTCGGTCAGCTTCAGCGACAGCGTGGCGCGCAGGGGGCGCCCCTCCGGAGAGAAGAAATCCAGCGTCTCTTCATAGGTCTCCACCATGCCGATGAACTCGAAGGCACCCCACTGGAACAGACAGCGATTGGGCGCGGTGAGCTCGTCTCCGGAGCCGGTGGGCTGAACGAACTGTTCGGCGATGCGCTTGGTGAGCAATCGCACGTCCGAGCCCACAGCGATGGCCTCCAGGGTTCGCCCCTGTTGGCTGACCCGATTTTGGTAGAGACGCTGGGTCGCTTCATCGATGTGGGTGGTGTCGAAGATCAGCTCCACTGTGAGTGTCGACGAGCTCTTGTCCACGAACTGGGCACTGCGACTGCCACCGTCACGCTCGTTCTCGTTCAACGTGTTGGACAAGGTCACTTTTAACGATGTCGGGTTGAACTGAACGTCCACCGCGTTGGGCAGATCCGGCTGGTCGTTGGTGCCGGTGACCGGAA
Source organism: Myxococcota bacterium (assembly GCA_028278265.1). Lineage (GTDB taxonomy): Bacteria > Myxococcota_A > Polyangia > JAAYKL01 > JAAYKL01 > JANQET01. The sequence continues at coordinate 4,276 of JANQET010000487.1, read as the reverse complement.
TCATCTTGGCCCGCTCCGGGTGAATCAACCGGGTCAGGGCTGTCTCGTTTGTTCCGCTCGGATCAGTCATCGCTCACTCCGTTGCCCCTCACTCCGAAGCTGAGGGGCGCACCAACTCCAACCCTTCGTGCACCAGGTGCAGCTCTTCAATCGCCACTTGGCTGGCCACCGAGGAGAGATCCGGTCCCTTGAACTTGGTCGGCAGCACGCCGGTCAGTTTCCAGGTCATGATCGAGTTGTCCGTGACCGATTGGACGCCGGGTTTGCCCTTGACCACGGTTGTGGTCGGGTTGCCCAAAACTTCAATTTCGCCCAGCAAGCGATACCCATAATTGGCTTTGCGGGTCACCACGTCGAACCAGGACCACAGATCATTGACCGTGGTAACCCCCCGCTTGAGCACGATGGGTGAAAACCGGGTGGGCCCGCTGCGCTGCAGCTCTCCCCAGTTGCGTCCCCCCTCGGCGATGGTCTTGGGCTCCATGGTCAGCTCGAATCCGCTCGCTTCGCTGAACTCGCCGCCGCACAACAGCTGGCTGCGATCCGAATTATAAAGACGCACCTTGAAGCGAAACGGGACAAAGGGAACCTGATCAGGCATGGGAGATCTCCGTTCGCAGGGCGCCCCCTTGATTGGAGAGGGTCAGGTACAACTTGTCGATGGGGAACGCCGGAGCGATCATGATCTCGTAAACGGATCTCCCTTCTGAGGTATGGGATTCGGCGATGCGAAACGCGTCCTCGGGCAACGCCCCGCGCAGCGCCCCTTGGGCGTGCAACCCCCGGAAGAATTGTTCCAGTGCCATTCGGGGACGGGGATCCCGATAGTCCACATTGAAGACCATCGTCTCCCCCAAGGCCTGCAGCTGACGGCGAATGTAGCCGAGCAGCCGGCCTACTTCGGCCGAGCGAAAGCTGTCGTACCGGCGGTCGGTCGCTTTGCCGTAGTCGCTGCGGTGCAGGGCCGGTACGACCAACCGCTCGTCATCCAGACTCAACCGACCGCTCCTGGCCTGAAGCACCCCCACTCCCGGATCGTCTCGCAAATGCAATACCTGGGAGATCGACTGGGTAGGAAAGGGCAGGGCATCCGTGACCATCGGTTGCTCTGACATGGATCGCCACGGTCCGCCCTTTTGTGCGACAGCGGATTGCAGGCCGGCGACGAGCCCCACCGGACTGCGCAACAAAAAACGAGGGCCGCGCAGGTAGGGAAAGAGAAATTGCATCTGCCGCAAGCGATGACCCTCGTCGCTGTCGCGAATCTGATCGATGGTGCCGAGCGCCGTCGAGTCGATTGCCGGGCTGCCCAACTCCCGGGAGTACTCGAGCGGCAGGGTGAACAAGCAGGTGATGTCGGGCCGCTTTTGTGCCGTGAGGCTCAGGATCGAGCGCAACAGCGATTCGATCGGCCTCGGGTCCGGCATGGTGACCAGCTCGCTGGGATAACGCCTTTCCCGGTGGCCGTCGTCCATTGTTTGGCCGCACGGGAGAAATCGGGGATCCAGATTGTCCAACCGATTGCGGGGAATGTCCGGCAGATTGGCCGGAACCTGCAACCGTTCGAGATCGGGAAACCCCACCACCGCCACACTTCGAATCACCAGCAAAGAGGCCAGTCCCTGGAGGGTGTCGATGTCGTGCAGCACAGTGCGGCTAGCCGGCAGAAAGCCGTCCTGTCCCGCAGCCTGGGGCACGCGAACGATCCAGAGTTTCTCTCCCCCGTTGGCGAAAAAATCGTCGACCGCCTGGGCCAACCAGGCCCGGTCACCGGCGAGCACGCTGGCATAGAGTGTCGATTGGTTGTGAGCGTCGGGAAAAATGTCGCGAAACTCCGCACTGGAGTTCATCGGGATCGGGAGTTGGTACAGGTCGCTTTCAGTACCCCGGGTCAGGGCATCGACCGCCGGTCCGAATCCGACCGCCCGCATGTTGTCCAACGTTCGCGGCATGGCCAGCAACCGGGAGAGCCGCGCGCGGCCCGGACAGTGACCGAGTAGGGCCACCTCCAGTGCCGCTTCCCTGCGGCGCAGGGGCCGCGGGGTGAGGGCAATCCGCGCCTTGACCGATAAGTCCATCGACGGAACCCGCGCCCTAGATCTGCTCGATGTGATCGACCGACAACACCAATTCCTCGATCGCCACATCACTGCCGCCCTTGGCGGTGAGGGTGGGACCGGTCCACTTGATCGGCATCGCCTTGATCAATTTCCAGGACACCACCGGAGATTGGCTCGAGGGGTCCTCGTTCCTCAGCTTGATCACCACCGTGCGCTTGGCCTTCAAGTCGCCGGCGCGCGCCTGATCGAGCCAGGTGTAGAGATTGTCGGCGCCGATGACGCCGCGCTTGAGGGTCACATCCCCGGCCTTGTGAATCGCGGGCACCTTGGTCACGTAATTGACCGCGGCGTTGCCGGCGCGGTATTCCGCCACCGTCACCTCGGCGTTCAATCCGGACACTTCGGAGAAGCCGCCCTTGACCTCCCCTTCGCTGCTGTCGCCGAGATTGACCAAGTAATTAAAAACGCCATAGGGAATATCCCGTTCCGTAGCCATTTTTTTCTCTCCTTTGGGAAAACCGGATTACCGATCCTAATCAGCTGTTTTCTGTCCGATACGAAACACCACAAACTCCGCGGGCTTGAGCGCCGCGACCCCGATTTCGCAGACCAGCCGGCCGTTGTCCAAATCGTTCTGGGTCATCGTCGTTCGATCGCAGCGGACAAAGAAGGCGGTCTTGGCGCTGCCCAACAGGCGGCCGTTGAACCACTCGTTGTAGAGAAAATCCTCGACCGTGCTGCGCACGTTGTCCCACAGGCGCTCCCCATTGGGCTCGAACGCCACCCACTGGGTGGATTTGTCGATGGAGCGCTCCAGGTAGAGAAAGTAGCGCCTCACGTTGACGTACTTCCATTCGGGATCACTGGACAGGGTTCGGCCACCCCAAACCCGATGACCCCGGCCCGGGAACGACCGCAGGCAGTTGATGCCGTTGGGATTGAGCAGCTCCTGCTGGAACTGGCTGATGTCCTGGGCAAAGCGCAGGGCGCCGATCACCGGTTCGTTGGCCGGGGGCTTGTGCACCCCCCGCTGGACGTCGGTGTTGGCGTAAACGCCGGCGACGAAACCGGCCGGCGGTGCGGTGATGGTCTCGGTCTTGCCCCGGGGGTCGGCGATCACCACCCAGGGGTAGTAGAGGGCCAGCCGAGAGTCGTCGAAATTGGAGCGGAAGCTCCGCACCTCCGAGAGGGACATCCCCTCGCGGGAGTCGACGATGCCCACCCGGTAGCGCATTTTGCGGCAGTGTTTTTGCACCTCGGCGACCACGGCCTGATGGGTGGTGGCATGGGCTGCTGCCGCCGGGGTCATCACGATGGAAATATCTTCGATGTCCTCCAACGCGGCGAAGCCGGTGTTGCCGTTCACCTCGTCTGTTTCACCACCGTAGTCGATCGCCACCGGAGCGGAACCGTCGGTCCCGCCGCTGAGGGTAATCAAATAGCGGGGACCTTCTACCGAAATACCGGTCGGCGCCATCGCCGTGTCGTCGAACATGTCGTAGAGCGCGGTGACCACCTCGGCCCCACCGGCGATATCGCCGGCCAGGCTGCAGCTGACCGGACTGCTCAACTGCTCGTGCCGCTTTTCGGGGCTGGCGGCCAACACCTTGGGCAAGCTGTTGTCGGCCGTGGGCGCGGTGGAGATGTTGGCGTAGGTGTAAATAGCCTCCCCGTTGGCCCCGCCGCTGCGGACGGTGATATCGAAATTGCGCTGCACCACAATCGCCTTCGTCGTGGAGAGGGAGGCGGCCAGCGCGGGTAGATCTAGCACCAAGCTGCTGTCTTCGAGATCGAGCTCGGTGCCCTCTTCGTTGAGCGTCCCCCTCAGGGTGGTCACAGTGCCCCAATGGGCCCCGCCGGTGAACGCTGAAATGTCGGTCTCTTCGCTCAAGGTGAGCACCGCCATCGTCCCGTCGGCCAGTTGGTCCATCGTCGGTTGTTTGGCGTAGACCCGGGTCATGGTCACGGTCGTGGTGGCGGTGGAGACCAAGCCGGCGGCCAGCAATACACCCTCGTCCCCATCGCTACCGCCGGAGCGGAGCTGGGTGCCGGTGACCGTCTCTCCGTCGGCGGCGGTGATGACGCAGCGGTTGTCGTCGATGATGTACTCGCTGCCGTTGCGATGTACCATCGCGCGGATGCTCATCGGGAACCGGGCATCCGGCACGCGGGTGTCCGCATCTGGATCGCGCACGGCGTTGGTCAGACCGGTCGCT
>JANQET010000410.1 GCA_028278265.1 Myxococcota bacterium | reverse complement strand
GTTCGACTTCTAAGACAAACTGAGTGAAGGGTAGTTTGCCTGAGACCCCCCATTTTGGGGGGCCTCACAATACCACCAGTTCACTGGTGGTATTTATTCTGCCGGGGTGAAGCTGGCGCGAGGACAGTCGGCGCTGGATCGGTTGGCGCAGTAGGCGCAATCGTAGATGCACGAATTGGTGTAGAGCACCTTGAGCAGGGAGACGCAGCGACCGTCCGCAGTGTAGCTGTGGCAGATCCCCGACGGGGCGGTATTGCCCAGGGTGTTGGGTCCGGAGGAAACGGTCCCGCGCGTGCTACCGCTCGAGGCACACGCCGCATCATACCTGGCCGCAGCCGCCAGAATGGTCAGTTTCTGTTGCAGATCCATCTCCTGGTTGCCCCATGTTCGAATACTCGTTTTGCTGTGTATGAAAACTGAACATATGTACAGTATCTGCTTTGGTTTCTTTTGTCAAGGGCAATGCCGTCGGATCTGAAGTGTCCCCTCTGGTTTCGATCGGACTGGGCGCGGTCGATGAAATATCTTAGACTCCTGGTGATGATTGGTGTCGGTTCAGCCGTCAAAGCGGTGGACGGCCACCGGATTGGAGATTGCGAATGAAAAAGTTGCGCTGCACCATCGGATTGTTACTGGGGATCGCTTGCTGTGTGGAGCCCCGAGCTGTTCAGGCGAACACCGATTTTGTCACGGAAGCGGTCGTACTGAACCAGTGGCTGAAATCCAACCGGGTGGTGGTGCTCGACGCGCGAACCGCCCAGGCTTACCGCGCAGGGCACATCCCCGGCGCCTTCAACACCTGGTGGGAGGATCTCGCCGATACCTCTGCCAGCCCCAAGGAACCGAACTTCGGCAATGTGCTGCCCAAGGAGAAGCTCGCCCGCATCTTCGGCTCCCTTGGTATCGATCAAAAAACCAAGGTCGTGGTCTATGCGGACGCCAAGAACGGCTGGGGGGAAGATGGTCGCATCGTCTGGATGCTGCGGATGGCCGGCGTGTCCGATTCAATGATGCTCAACGGCGGAATGCAAGCCTGGCAGGCCGAGGGATTCCCGGTCACCCAATCCGTGCCCACGGCCTCGCCCAAACCGTTTACCATCGACCGATTCGATGCCGGCTGGAACGCGACGACCGCCTGGATCCAGCAGCACAGAGCGCGCCTTAAAATTGTCGATTCCAGGACCCGGCGCGAATTCGACGGAGCCACCGACTTCGGCGAGGTGAGAGGAGGGCATCTCCCCGGTGCCGTCTTGATTCCGTTCAAGGGCCTCTTTGCATCGGATGGTCGGTTAAAATCCAGGCCGAAACTGGAGCGGTTGTTCAAGGGCGCCGGCCTGGAGAAGGACGATGTGATCGTGGCCTATTGCACCGCTGGTATTCGCTCGGCCCACATGATCCTCGTGTTGCGCATGCTGGGGTATGGCAGCGCCCGCAACTACGATGGATCGTTTTACACCTGGGCTGCGCTGCCCCGCCTTGCCGTGGAGTAGAACGGCACTGTCTCACCGCTGACGACGTTGCCTGACCTGCCAGAAATGGTGAATGCCGATCCCGATCGGGATGAGGCCCACCGCGGCGAGCGCCAGCCCGCTTTCAGTGCCCCAGAGCACGAACTTCCCGGACAACCCGCCGGCGACCAGGGCCAGACCAATAACAATATTGAATACACCGCGCATCTGCACTCCTTTGCTCGTTGAGCGGGTATTGTCATTCCAATCGATGAAAAAGGCAATCCGGCCCGTGTCTGAGCATCGGTCGAGTTGCCGGCTCAATCGGTGGTGGTCTTGTACCGACGATACAAGGCCTCGATCAAATCGTTGCGGGTGATGATGCCGATGAGTTGACCGTTTTCGATCACCGGCAGCCGCCCCACACCGTGGGCTGTCATTTTTTCGAACACCCTAATCAGTGGGCTTTGCGGGTTGATCGTTCGCACCGTCTGGCTCATGCAACTCGAAACGGCCAGTTGGGAGCGGTTGTCCCGCTTGGCATGCCGGATGTCCCGTTTGGAGATAATGCCGGCGATCTTTCCATTTTTGATGACGGGTGCCCCGCTGATTTCTTTGCGTTTAAACACCTCATCCACGTCATCGAGAATCTCATCAGGGGAGAGGGTGTGGAGTTGGGTCGACATGACATCTCCGACAGAGATGGAACGGGGAGGGTCGGCTCGCAGCACGGCCAGCAGTTTGTCCTTGGCCTCGGCGATGTCGATCTTTTTCAGTGTGGCCGCGCCGGCCCCTTGATGGCCGCCCCCGCCGAACAGGTGCAGCACCTTGCCCACGTCCACCGACGGATGCCACGAGCGGCCGACCACCGTAATGGTGGATCCCTTTTGAAAAAATACGAACACTCCTTCATGGCCGCTGAGCAACATCGCTTCGTTGACCACGCCGGACAATCCGGTGATCGCCTTTTCCAGGGGCACATGGGCCACGCCCAGCCGCAGGCCGTTCATCTTCCACACGTCCGAGCTCGAGAGGATAGAAACCAGTGCCTGTTGTTGCGGTCTGTCGAGCGGGATGTGCAGAAAGTAGCGGAGAACGACCATGTTGGCGCCGTTTTCAACTAGGAATGCGGCGGCTCTGGAGTCTCTCTCGGTGGTGGTATCGAAGGTCAGCGAGCCGGTGTCCGAGTAGATGCCCAAGGCCAGTGCGGTCGCCTCGATCGGAGTGAGGGAAATGTCCCGGTCCCTGAGCCGTTCCACGAGCAGGGTTACGGTTGAACCCACCGGTTCGACGCAGACCTCGGTGCCCGGCAAATCGTCGGCCGAACTGCCGTGGTGATCAAAGATGTGCACCTCCAGTGGAGGCCCTTCGGTCTGGGGGCGATCGAACAAGCGCTGGTAATCTTTGAGACGACTTTGGGTGCGCACATCGACCACCACCGCTCGGGTAACGCGTGAAAAATCGATCTCTTTGACCGGGGTCAGCTCGAAGTGATCCAGGTGCAGGGTCAAGAACTTTCTCACTGCGGGCGGAATACCGCCGGCGACCACCTTGAGCGCGCCGGGAAAGAGCTTGGCCGCGGCAATTTGAGCCCCCAGGGCGTCGAAGTCGGGATTGCGATGCGTGATAATGATGTCCATACCTACTCCACAGTCCGGTCCTTACCACCAAACCGCTCGCAATGGAACGTCAGGTGCTCGGAATAGCGGGGATCCGGAACGATCGGTTTTTACAAAGTAGATCGATTCCACGATTAATAGACAAAAATTTCGATCCAACGGACGCCACAGCGGCTTCCAGCCCATTTTAGGGTGGTATCCGAATTGCAAAGAGAGTGACTATTAGGAGGTTTGATGATGATCGCAGTCTTTAAGGGGAGAGGGCGGACCATTTGGTTGAAATTGGGGGTGGTGGTGTGCGTCTCGGTGCTCGCCGGGCGTTGCTCCCTGCCGGAACCTTCGGCTCAGCCGGCGGATGAAGAGGGCGCCCTTGCTCCGCTGCCGCCGCCCATTGTCGCCGAACCGAAACTCGAGCTCGCCGCTCAGAGCCAGGCAGTGGACGACGAGGCCCCTGAGACGGAGTACTTTCTTCTGCTGGGTTTGGACCGAACCCGAAGGGGGGTGGGGCGCACCGATACGATCATGATTCTGGCGTTCAACCACGAGGAGAAGCGCATCGGCGTGGTCAGCGTACCCCGGGATCTGCTGGTGGATATTCCCCACCTCGAGCCGGGACGAATCAACAAAGTCTACCGGGTCGGCGAACGGGAGTTCGGCCAAGGGGAGGGCATCCTCATGCTCACCCAAGTGGTGGAGGATGTGTTCGGCATCGAGATCCGTCATGCGGTTGCCGTCGATTTCAGCGGGTTCATCAAAACAGTGGACCTGCTCAGGGGAATCCCGGTGAATGTGGCCTGTCCCCTGGAGGACTGTTTTTGGTTGGACGGCGACAAGGGGGATTGCAAGCGTCTCGTGCTGGCCGCCGGTCGACAACGGATGAATGGTGAGACCGCCCTGCTGTACGCCCGGTCGCGGCACGGCCGTTCAGACGTGGATCGGACACGGCGTCAACAAGCAGTGCTGCTCGGTCTTTGGGAACGGCTGACCGAGTTCGATTCCCTGATCAAGCTGCCCGTGTTGTGGTGGGAGCTGCGCCACCATGTGACCAGCACTGCCGAGCTATCGGATATCCCCCACATCGTGGAGCTGGCCAGTTCTGTTCGTGTGGATGCCCTGTTCGGCATGGTGCTCAAACCGCCGGCCGTCACCCCCCACTACCTCCCTGACGGCAAGTATGTCCTACTCCCGGACAAGGAGAAGATCGCCGAGAGCCTCGACAAACTGTTCACCTCTTCCCTGCCCGGGACCTCCTCGAAATTGGTCTGTAAAAAGAAAGATGCGGCGCTCACCTGGCGCGCGGATCGGGCCGTGCGATTGCGACGGGCCGAGCGACCGCAAGGGGACGCCGGTGTTGGCAATGACGAATAATCTATGTATCATAATAGATGCGTAAGTTTAGAAAACTAAATTAAAACCTCAAAAAAGATTCAAAACAAATAAAAACTTGAAAAGCATCTAAAAAGATGCATAAAGTAAGTAATGGTTATTAAAGATTCAAAAAAGAGTTATTAATGAGAGTATCTGAGGAAATGTCTGATCGGGCCATTCTAGGGGAAATTGCCGCTCGTGTTGCCCGCTGCCGGCTCAATCGGAACATGACCCAGGAGGCACTTGCCGAACAGGCCGGTGTGTCCCGTCCAACCGTACAGCGCCTGGAGAATGGTGCTTCGATTCAGCTGACCAATTTGATCCGCATTCTTCGGGTGCTCGGTTTGATCACCAATCTGGAGGGGCTCGTTCCACCGCCGGTGCCCAGCCCGATTCAGCAGGTCAGAATGGCCGGTAGACAGCGACAGCGGGCCTCGGGCAGGCGGGCCGTCGAAGATCAGCCACCTGCGGCCTGGCGCTGGGAGAACGGCGAATGACCGTGGCTGCGGTGAAACTGTGGGGGCGAGAGATCGCCGCCGTGTCCTGGGACACCGCGCGAAATTACGCCTTTTTTGAGTACGATCGGGAGTTTGCCGAGAGCGGCATTCAAATCGCCCCGCTGACCATGCCCCTCTCCTCGACCGAAATCTATTCCTTTCCGGGATTGCCCAAAGAGAGCTTTCGCGGGCTGCCCGGGTTGTTGGCCGATTCGTTGCCCGATCGGTTCGGCAATGCGTTGATCGATGCCTGGTTGAGCGCCCAAGGGCGCACTCCCGAGAGCTTCAATCCGGTGGAGCGACTCTGTTACACCGGCGCCCGCGGAATGGGTGCGCTGGAGTTCGAGCCGGCGATTGGTCCGGCGCGGGAGGGGAACGACCCTCTGGATATCGATGCCTTGGTCCGACTGGCCGGGGAGGTGCTCACCCGCCGCACCGATTTGGCCGCCTCCTTTGATCGGTCCAACCGGGCAGCGGCTATGCGGGACATCCTCCGGGTGGGAACATCGGCCGGCGGGGCGCGGGCCAAGGCGGTGATCGCCTGGAACCCGGCCACGAACGAGGTGCGCTCGGGTCAAGTAGAGGCCGGGGAGGGGTTTGAGTACTGGCTGCTCAAGTTCGACGGGGTCAGCGGCAACCGGGACAAGGAGTTGGACGATCCCCAAGGGTATGGGCTGATTGAGTACGCCTACGCTGGGATGGCCGCGGCCGCCGGGATCGAGATGAGCGAATGCCGCATTCTCGAAGAGAGCGGACGGCACCATTTCATGACCCGGCGCTTCGACCGCGGCAAAGGGGGGCGCAAGCGACACCTGCAGACCCTCGGCGGCCTTGCCCACTACGACTACAATCAGGCCGGCGCCTACTCCTATGAACAGGCCCTGGCGGTGATTCGGCGCCTCGGTCTGCCGATGCACGATATCGAGCAGCAGTACCGCCGCATGGTGTTCAACATTCTCGCCCGCAATCAGGACGACCACGTCAAGAACATCTCATTTCTGATGGATCAATCCGGGCGCTGGTCCCTCTCTCCGGCCTATGACATGACCTACAGTTTCAATCCGCAAGGCGCCTGGAGCGCGACCCATCAAATGTCCCTCGGGGGAAAACGGGACCACTTCGAGACAGCTGAATTCGAACGGTTTGCCGAGCTCGCCTCGATGAAACGGGGGCGTTGGCGAGAGATTTTTGCCGAGGTCGACGATGCGGTCGGGCGATGGCACTCGTTTGCCGACGAGGCAGGGGTGCCCGGAGAAGCGGCTCGACGCATCGCGGCGACCCACCGGCGGATTCTGTAAACCGGAGATCAGGGGCCGACAGTGACCGAGTGGAGCGCCATGGATTCGTTCTGGGGCGCGACGCGAATGATCACCAGGCCCTCTGGAATTAGGGCCGAGATCGGGGAGCTGTCGTAGAGTTGATCCGTGTCGCCGGTGAGCACCGTGGTGCCGACCTCAACCCCGTTGACCCACACCCCGACATCCAGCGACGTCACTGGGTTTTCGGCCATTCCCCGCACGGTGACCGTTCCTACGAACGCGCTCTCGCTGTGGCCGGGCAGGGCGACCCAATCATCGGCGAGGATGCCCGCGATCACCGGTTCACCGTTCACCTCGGCGTCATAGGGCTGGCTCGTCCCGATGATCCACTCGAGCGGGTAGTCGTTGCGCACCACCATGGTGCCGGGGAAGGGGACCCCGAGGGTGATCGGCACCCGGCTCGACTCGTTGATATTGATGAAAGCTTTCATCTTGGGGGATGCCATCCCTGCCGGACTCACCTCCGGCATGAAGGCCCATTCGGGGCGGCCGTTGAGGGCGTAGTAGACCAGCAGATCCCCCCCGTTTTCGGTCCAGGCCCGATGGTAGGTTTCGACCACCGTCTGCATTCTCGCATCGGCATTCAGCGCCACCATCTGCTCTTGGGTGTATACCTCATCTCCGTTTTGGTCATAGATGTCCAACCCCATTCCCCCTTCGTAGGCCACCCGCTTCAAGCCGTAGCTGCCGGCCCAAATCGAATCGATGGCGATGAAGTCGATGAAATCCTGGGTGGGGTAGTTGGCAGCGTCGAAGAACACGTCGTGATCAGCAGAAGGATCGTTGACATCGTAGTACCCGCTACCGCCGGCGCCGTAGTAGAGCTCGTTGAGCTGAAACGTGCCGAGGTGGTCGTTGTAGTAGGCATCGGCCCAGGTCAAGGCCAGGCTCAAGGTGGTTTGAGCGTCCCCCTGTTGGGTCATCAATACCGGTCTGACGCGGGAGATCATGGCCCCGTCGCCGAACTCGGAGCGGAGGATTTGACTGATTTCAGCCAGTTTCCACGCCGGATAGCGCCACATCAGCTCGTACTGGAAATTATCCGGATCCATCCCGTCGAAGCGGAGCGGGTGGTCCACCGGCAGGTTGAGCACCTCGTCTTCGACGATGGTGAAATTGTAGAACCCGTAGGCGCTGTTCCAGATCTCGTTGCCGTATTCCACGTAGATTTTGAGATTTGAATTCAGTGGCGGGAAAATCGGATCGGGCACGGTTTGATCATACGGGTCAGTACCGTCTGAACCGAACTGCAACAGTTTTGCCAGGTTGCGAATATAGTCCTCGTCGGCCAGGGCGGGAATATTGATCCACATGTCGGCGCCGACCGTATTGCACAGCTCGATGCAATACTCGAGCGGGCCGTCATAGGAGCCCTCGTCGATAGTGCCCCCTTCGATGAGTTGGTACGGCTCGGCGACCGGGTCGTAGGAGGCAAAATCGGGTGTGATTCGTTGCGACCAGTGCAACAGGACACTGTTGTTGGCGTGGGTCCAATTCATGAACCGAATCACCTTGGCCTGACCGATGGCCGTGAGAAAATCGGCGGTGAAGATGTCGTCCCCGTCGGGATCGTATCCCGGGCGAAACAGTTTCACGTCCTTGATGCCCGAGTTCAGATCGCTGCCCGCGGTGAGGCGGGTGTTGACAAACCGCATGCCGCCATTGGCGATTTCACCTGCTCCGAGGGCTATCGTCACATCGGCAGTGGTGGTGTTGGTTCCCGCGTCGTAGGCCTGGTTGGCCACTGACCCCGCCGTCCACATCAACTCGATGTCCGCCTGGCCGGTGAAGATCAATTTGTAGGTGCCGTTGATCACATCGGCGGGATACTCGGCCCACATCACCGTGGAGCAGTCCTCCAGAGGCCAGCCCTTCTCGTCGGCCACCGCATCCTGGGACCAGCTCTCGTCCTGCCACGGTCGGGCGTGCTTGGCGATATCGGCAAAGGCCATCGCCCCATCCCAATCCGTGTGGTAAAACAGGTTCATTCCCGCATAGTTGAGATCACCGTCCGAATCCGAATCCGCATCCGTGTCTGCGTCCGAATCCGCGTCCGTGTCGGTGTCGGTGTCGGTGTCTGCGTCCGAATCCGCATCAGTATCAGTGTCCGTATCCGTATCTGTGTCGGTGTCCGTATCGGTGTCGGCGTCCCCACTGGTACCACTGTCAGGTTCCGAGCTCGAAGAGACCTCGCAACTGCATCCCGCTGCAAAGAGCAAGAGGAATCCCATGGTGTGAATCTTTGTCATTGAGTTGTTTACCTCCGGTTTGGGCTGTCGACCGACTGGCCGACGATCATCTATTATAGTCTGTTCGCTAATGCCTGTGGTGCAAGTGTGCCCAACGCGGACGGAATCAGGCCAGATCGAAGGGCTTGCGGATCAGATCGGCAGACAGGATATCGGTTGATCGGGCGATCGCCAAAATTATCAAGCTCGTCAGGATCAGCCCGGCTCCGGGGGGCTTGAAATTGCGTCGGCCACAGCGCTCGACGATGGTGGCGGATACGGCCAGGGTGCCGATGCCGAGGCTCCACCCCCCTGCGGCCGAGTTGGCGACAGCAGCTGGCTCAACCGTTCCGATCGAGTGTTGGTCCGGTCCGCTCGATTCATCGTCTCGGGCCCGGAGTACCTCCGAACGCCAATAGCGTTGGATGCTGGAGTCATTGATCTTTCGATCAGGGGTGTTCACGGGTCTCTTTCGCCCCATCGTGGTGTGGGCTTCGAGCTCCTCAAACGTCGCCCCATGCTCCACCAGTTCACGGATCTGACGAACTCGGAACCAATACCCCTCGAATATCTCAACCGGGGACCGGCGGCGCATCTCCGAATCGATTTCACGGCCCAAGGCCCGGAGGTGCAGCCGGAGGGGCAGGGGATACTCCAACTGAATTGCGCGACGGGCGAGTTGTTCCAGAAAACTGCTGGTCACTGCGCGGTTCCCGGCAATGCCCGCGATGACTTGAGGGTGGGTCAACAGACCGCTGTTGCTCATCAATCTACCCAACTCGAACACGCCGGATTCAAAGGTTTCCATCTCCTCGTAAACCCGTCGTTGTACTTCTGCTCGATGCCGCTGGTGTCGTGGCAGACTGCGGAACAGTGCGCTGAAATACAGTGCGAATGTGGCCTTACGCACCTGCTGACCCACAGGTGACAGCCGCTCGATTCCCGAAATTATCTCGACCGATGCATCAAAAAAACGGGCACAGTTGGCAAAGCGAGCCTCAATGGTTTGGTCAGCCCGGTTTGAGCGCGAGGACGGGGTCCACCCCGCAACTCCTGCTGCAACGGGTTGGTCGGCGCCCGGTTTCCGGCCGATATTCCAAGGCGCAGTAGTGATCAATGCTGAAAAGATTCCCTTGTACATTTTAACAATCTCCATCGACCGACGCTACGCCATGTTTGTTGCGGCTGAGCGCGAAGGCAGCTGAGGGTTATGGTGGTGGCTACGGCCATTTGATTACTCGACCGTGGGCAGAACCGGCGTCAACCGGGATCGGCGCGGATAATTCCAAATTGACGGTTTATGATTGAGCGGGTGGGTTCTCAACACTATATTTAATATGGGGTGATGGGTTTTCACATCTTTAGCGAGCCACCTGGGAATGGCAATGGAGCGACCGCCGACCGGATGAAACGGTTGCGTTGGATCGTCCCCTTGTGTGCGATCGCGATGGTGTGGGGCAGTAGCTGTGGTCGGCTGAAATTCGAAATATTACCCGTCGACAGTGAAAACGATTCCGGTGCACCCGCGGATAGTGGGGCCGATCTGGATACGGATACAGATGTTGATACGGACATGGATGTTGATTCAGATACCGACACAGATGCCGATACGGACACTGATGCTGATTCAGATACGGATACCGATTCCGATACCGACACAGATGTTGATTCAGATGTCGATACGGACAGTGATAGTGACATCTCGGAACCGGAAATCGACGTTCTGCAGGATACGACGTCGATCCCCTGCGGAACCGGTAGCCATGATTTTGCCGGCATTTACATCAGCGAGTCATCACCTTTGATACCCTTTACCATCGAGAACAATGGGACCGCTGATTTGAACCTGACCGGCTCGCCGACGGTGCTCATTTCGAGTCCAGGCATTGATCCGGATAATTTTCGAGTCTTTGATCAACCAGCTGGGCCGATACCTGTCGGCGGAAGCACCACTTTTTCACTGAGATTCGATCCCACCAGCAGTGGCAACAAATCGGCGACCGTGACCATTGCCAACGATGATCCCGATGAGAGTCCCTGTACCTTTGTCCTCAACGGTATCGGCTCACTTTATCCCACTCAAGAGATTCAGGTCGAGCAGGGTAGCTTGGTGTACGCCAACAACTCATCAACGTTCTATTATGGCGGTGTCGATGTGGGCGCTACCAGTAGCACCGTCGCATTCACCATCAGAAACATCGGTTCGAGTGATTTGGTGTTGACCGACTCTCCTCCGGTGAAACTGCAGGGCAATGATCCCTCTGTGTTCGATATTGTGGCACAACCGGTCACGCCGATTCCCCCTGACGGATCGACCACGCTGGAGGTGGCGTTCTCACCGGTGATCACCTCCCTCTCGTCAGTGTTCGCGGTCTTCGGCAACAACGATAGTGATGAGGATCCCTTTCGTTTCACCATTAACGGCACCGGTGACAGCACGACAGGACCGGAGGTGGGCACCTGGGATACGACCACTCCGTTCAGCACGCCGCGGTACTCCCACAAAACCATCGCCTACAACGGATACCTATATGTGATCGGTGGAAAAATAGACGGTGTGACCGTGTTGGACAATGTGCAATACGCCCCAATTCAAAACGACGGCACAGTAGGATCGTGGACCGATACGACCCCGTTTGGCGGCGAACGATCCCACCACGCGGCCATGATGTACAACGGTTTTCTGTACATCAGCGGTGGGTGGCTTAGTGGCGGGACCTACTACCAGGATGTACAGTTCGCCCCGCTGCAGCCGGACGGCTCGATATCCCCGGGAACTTGGGGGAGCACGATAAATCTGCCTGCCGAGCGGCGAAGCCATAAAATGGTAGGCTACAACGGACACATGTACGTCGTCGGCGGCTATGACGACACCACCCTGAACGACGTCCATCGAGCGACCATCGATTTGGACACCGGCACGATCGGCGGTTGGACAGTTGAGGAGAACTTGATCTCCGGCAGGGCTTCCTTTGGCCTACTCGCCCATGGGGGGTACCTGTATGTCGTCGGCGGCTATGCGAGTAGCAGTCCGATGCGCAGTGTGGAGTACGCGTTGATCAATCCCGACGGCAGCCTGGCACCGTGGCAAGAGACGACATTTCTACCGGTTCTCCGGGAGCGATCCGGTGCAACCGCACAAGTGCACAACGGCTACATTTACATCATTGGCGGGGATGATGAGACCGAGGTGCCGACCCATTACTACGACGATGCGGACTATGCCCCCCTCCAGGTGGACGGCTCGGTGGGGAGTTGGACCACCTTGGCCAATCCATATGCACCGGCGAGAACCAAGGGGAGCGCGCTGATTCACAACAACTATTTGTATGTCATCGGCGGGTGGGATGAAGTGAGTACCTTTTTCAACGACGTGCTGTACGTACCGCTTACCGTCTCCACCCCTTTTTGATCCCCTCACCGAACTAGGGCAGGGTGAGGTCCCACTTGGTTCGCCGATACGTCTGGGCGAACGCTTCTTCGGTGGAGACAAATGCCCGTTGTTGGTCCTCGTTGGCATCGATGAAGTAGACAAAGTCGAATTGGGGGGTTGGTGTTCCCCGCTCGTGGGAGTATTGCGCGGCGATTTCATTGGCCGGCAGGGTCAGGCGGCCCATGATCGAGTCCAACTCGAAACGGAGGCCCTCCTTGTTGGCCGAGGGTCGGTAACACCGCCAGACCAGCTCTGTGCAGACCAGGGCGTGATCCGTGGCGAAATCAAAATCGAAATCATACGGTTTACCCAGGTGTTGAAAGGCGGTCACGATCGCCTGCGCCTTGGTTTTCTTGCTCAACCGGGGTCGGATGGCGGCCACATAATCACCGCACGATTGAGCGAGTGAGTTGAACAGCACTCCTTCGCTGATGCTCTCGATCACGCGCAGAGGGTCGTCACGGCGGGGCCGGGTGTACAGTGCCCAATGGCGGGGAAAGGTGGCGGCCAGGTAGTCGCTCAATGACCCGCGCCGGCCCCATTGTTCACCGACCCACTCGTTCACGTCAGGGGTGTCGAAATAGGCGTCGAGCTTCTGGGGATCGCCGATATAGAGGATGGCGTGGGGCCAGAAACCGGGCAGCCCCACATTGCTCAGATACCAGTTCTTGCGCGCAAGCAATACATCTCCCGGGGCCAGCCGACGATCCATCGCCTCTTGCTGCGGACGGGAAACCAGGTAGGTTCCGATCCGTCTAACGCGGGTGTCGCCCATCCAATTGGCCACGGCTTTTTGGGTAACGAACCACTGCCGGCGACTGGTCCGCTTGATCTGCTGCAAATCGGCTCGTACGCTACCCAACGCCTTGTTGAGCGGAGCGATTCCCTCGATTGCGTCGATTCGCGATACGGTGTCGGTCCACAACCAGGTGAGACCCAGTTCGTCAGCCTTGTCCTTACCCTGCAGCATCGTTTCGATGAATTCCAGGTACTGTTTGCCGGCGGCAATTCTGGCCTGTTCCCGCGAACCCACCAGCTCCTGTCTGAAACGGCTCAAACTGTCGGCCCCCAGACCCACCTCCGGGTGTGGGGCGTTGAGAAATTTCTCAGCATTGGGGTTTTGCTTGATCCGCATCACGGCCCGGTAGGCCGATTCGAAGAGGGTCAGCTCGGCGGCGAAAAACAGCAGAAAACTCTGCAGATGATAGTCGATTTCCACCCGGGAGGGATCAAAACGGTACCAGTCCTCGTAGAACACGCGAATCTGGTCGAGGGCAAATGCGCTGTCTTGTAGCCGCCGCCAAGCGGTGAGGAGCGACCGTTCGCCATCCGCTGTCAGCAGTCCCTGCTGATTGCCGTTGACCACCGACTGGGGCTGGTCGAGATAGGCGACCACCCCAAAGAGCTCGGAACTGAGCGCGCGAAATTGTTTGGCGTCGATCCGATAGGCCGTGCGAAAGTCAGCCTTGGAGAGTCCAGTCAATTGGGAATCGGCCTCGGTCGAAAACACCAGCAGCCGCCCCACCAGGGCCAGACTGGCCAGTACGGCGAAGAA
The DNA here is from genome assembly GCA_028278265.1 of Myxococcota bacterium. Classification (GTDB taxonomy): domain Bacteria; phylum Myxococcota_A; class Polyangia; order JAAYKL01; family JAAYKL01; genus JANQET01. The sequence goes on along the minus strand of JANQET010000410.1, from coordinate 3,834 downwards.
TACGACCCGTTTGCGGATGCGCTTTTTCTCGGGTGTATCCCGAAAGGCGCGGCCTTGAATCACCCGTCCCAGGGGAATGGCCAGAGAGCCGAAGATACACAGGCCGAGGGCCACTTTGAGTGCAGTGGGCATAAAGCGCATCCCCTGGTCCGCAAAGTAGAAACCGATCACCAGCCCCACGGCCGCGGGCAGGCTGAGATGACCCATCCTGCTACACAGTCGGCCGAGCCAAGGGATGACAACGCCGGTTTCTGGGCTCTCCCGGTCGGCCAATTCTCTTGACGGGGGGGCCGCATCACTCATGTCCAGGTCCGCGGACGGGCGGGATCGGCGCCGGGCCACACTGGCGAAATGGACTGCAGTCGGCAGAAAACCATAGATCAGTGCAGCGACAAGAATCAGCACAAATGGAAGTTGATCGTGGAACAACAGTCGTCCGCCGATGAGCACCACGAGCAGTGCGGGCATGCCGTAGATGATTCGCCGATTGGACGCCAGGGCGCGACCCAGATGGCGGTAGTGGGTGTCGAAGGAGACCATCTGTACACAGGCAACACCGACCATCAGACCGAGCGCGACCGGTCGCTGATCAAAGAGGAGAATCGAACAGAGGGTCACCAGTGCGCCGACCGTGCTCGGCACACCGCAGAAATAGTTGGGGTCAGCAGTGGTCTTGTTCAGCGTGAAATAGACCAGGCGTCCGATGGTGAAGATCGTGTAGAAAGCGCCGATGACGACACCCTCTATCCCGCCGAGGGTAAAGTAGAGGGCAAACCCTGGGGCAATGCCGTAGTTCACCCCGTCGGCGATATCATCCGAGTACACGCCGAACCGCGTGCCCCCGAATCGGCGGGCTGCTGCTCCGTCGAACCCGTCGAACGCCGCCCCGAGCATGAGAAAGATGAGGCTCAAATCGACCCGTTGCTCGGCCGCAAAGAGGATGCTGAACACACCGCATAACAGGTTGGCCGAAGAGAGGGCGTCGGCGATGAACCGCTTGCGCAATGCGCCGAGATTGAACAGTACCACCACACTGGAAAAGGCGATGTTCACCCATAGCAGATAGATGACGAAGCGCTCGGAGAGCAGACGGGGGGCCCACTTTTGACTGAGTGCCAGTAGGACGAACAAGGTGGTGTAACTCAGCGCGGTCCGAATGCGGTTTTCCGTGCCCCCGCGCCCGGCGAGATAGAGGATCATCAGCAGCAGGTCGAGACCCAATTTGAGCGCCAACAAGCCCAGGGGCAGCACGTCCAGGCAGAAATAGGACAGCACCAGCAGGACCGGATAGTCGGTCAGTCGATCAAAAATCCGACCGAAGTGGGTGGTCAGTTGCCGGTGTCGCGCCACCAGTCCATCGAGATAGTCCAGCAAGGCAAAGAGCACAAATAGTCCGCTGAGGATCAATGGGTGGCTGGGAAGGACGCCGACTTGACTGAGCGAGAGCACCAACAACGGTGCGACGATCAGCAGTTTCATCCCAGAGATGATGTTGGGATGGAGGGGAACCAGCGACGAGATCCGCGCCTCTGTCTGCTCGACCCATGTTGGTTTTGGCATCAGTTTTCGCATGTCTGTTCCCTGTTGGGCTCAACTCAAGCTACTGGCTTTGATGCTGCTACGCAACAAGAACCGAGTCCGGTGTCGAGGCGTCAGCTGAGACTTAGAAGTCCATGTGGTTGAGATGACCGGCCTGCCGGAGAGCGGGCAGGGCCTTCTCGTTGATCTGGAACAGGCTTTCGAGGTAGGCCGGATCGTGTCTTTTGGCCATAAAGGCCTCGATATCCTCGATGGTTTTGATGGTGTTCTTCCACAGATTGACCGGCCCGTCGTCGGTCATGACATAGTCGTCCTCAACGCGGATGCCTATTCCCTCGCTCACGATATACAGCCCGGGCTCGATCGAAAACACGTAGCCCACCGGCGCCGGATCGTCCATCCCCACATCGAGGTCGTTGCCGTGAACCGTTTTGCCGATGAAATGGGAAATATTATGGGTGAAGAAGACATCCATGCTCTGCTCATTTCCCTGCTCGTCCTCAGCGGTGAGCGGGCTCTTCTTGAACTCTTCTGAAGCAACATCGGTCATCTCGTAGAGGGTTTGGCCGTTGGGTTCCATCACTTCTGCGGCCGCTGACTGCACGTCCAACACCAATTGGTAGAGCTCCCGTTGTCGGTCGGTGAATTTTCCGTTGGCCGGAAATGTTCTGGTAATATCGCCACACCAGCCGTTGTACTTGGCACCGATGTCCATTTTCAACAGGTCCCCGTCCTGCACCATTCGATCGCCACCGGAGTAGTGGGGAAGACAGGCATTGGGACCGGAGGCGACGATATGGGAGAAGGCCAGTTGGTTGTCAGCCCCGTTGGTATCAAATGAGTCGCTAATGATATCTTTGATATCGCGCTCGTACAAACCGATGAAGTTCATCCCCATGATCTCCATTTGGGCCAAGCCGGTTATTCTAGCGGCCTCTTGGATATTCTCCGCCATTTCGTTGCCGTCCACATCGATGTTTTCTTCACAAGTGGACTCGTCATAACCCGAGCAATCGTCCAGGCAGAGCGCATCTCCGTCCACCCACTGATCGTTGAGGGTTTCGCAGGGCACCTCGTCTCCGTCGCAAATTTCACCGCTGTCGAGCTGACCATTTCCACAATCATCATCACTGTCACTGTCACTGTCACTGTCACTATCACTGTCGCTGTCACTATCGCTGTCGGCATCGCTGTCACTGTCGCCATCACCGTCCCCGTCGCTATCACTATCGCTGTCCCCATCACCGTCACCGTCCCCATCACCGTCACCGTCCCCATCACTGTCACCGTCCCCATCGCTGTCCGCGTCTCCGGCCTGGTCGTCGTCTGCCGGATCCGTGTCGTCAGACCCGCCGCAAGCAAACAGGACCATCGACAACATCCACAGCGAACCGATGAGTTTTATGGCGTGATAAACCATTCTTTGCTCCTTTGCGCCTAACGGTGTGGTTGGTGACACATTAGGCTGTTCTCATTTTAATGCAATTGTACTGGGGATCGTCAACTGGTATTTCGAAAAGAAACGGCACGTTTAAACTGACGACTGTTTCATTGAGTGCCGACCCGTTTTCGTCTCCCTCTATTTCGTGATACAAAATTCATTCGATAGTTGCTGCCGTTGACGAGGAGAGTTTATGAGCAATGCGTTTGATTTTGATACCCGTGTCCTGACCTGTAAGAATTGCGCCGCACCGATCCAGGCCGAATCTCTGTCCGGAGGGGCGGTAACGTGTTCCTATTGCGGGGCGGCCCACGAGGTGGTGTCCCGTAAGCTGGATCCGGTGGCGCCGCTGACCGAGTCCGCCGAGGTCGATGAGGCCCAACGTCTGGCCATGTTGCGCACCCAGGACGAAGAGGTGATCGATGCTCCGGACGCGATCCAGCCCCTGCTGCACAACTATCAGATCGCCCCGTGGAAGATTGAGGAGGCGGTCGCCCTGTGGCAGTCGAGCCGAGCGCAACTGGAGCAACGGGACGACTATCAGGCGGCAGAGATTCTCTACAATTTGACAATGCTGCTATCGAACCACTACCTGACCCAGGATGACTCCCTGCGGGCTCGGGCGTTGAACGAAAGCGTGCTCGATGTGTTGACCCTTCCGCGTCATCTACAGGCCGTCTATTGCTGGCTGGCCCGAAACGCCGCCCGCAACGGCGATCTCGAAGCAGCCGAACACTGGCTCGCTCCGTGCAACCGTCGCGCCACAGATTTAGAAATGGACAGCACGTATCGCATGGCGCGGGCCACCATCGCGACCGCCAGGGGGGATTACCGTGCGGTGCTGGATATCTTGG
>JANQET010000407.1 GCA_028278265.1 Myxococcota bacterium | reverse complement strand
GTTCGACTTCTAAGACAAACTGAGTGAAGGGTAGTTTGCCTGAGACCCCCCATTTTGGGGGGCCTCACAATACCACCAGTTCACTGGTGGTATTTATTTCGACTTGTTACGCCAGGCCGGAGCCCTTATGGACAGTCCATCGGGTAGACCCCGTCCGGGTCCGGTTCACCGTTGGTGGCACAGTTGTAGTACATTTTGTCGGTGTCGGCGTCCCAGCCGCATTGGGGATTGGCACTGCAGTTGATGCAGAAGAGATCGTCCTCTAAACAGTAGACGACTTTCTGTTCATCGCAGCAACCTTGGTAGGTGATATCTTTGCAGTCCGGCGATGATGGCGTGTCCTTGCCGTTGCAGGTACCGTCAATCCAATAATCTCCGTCCGCGTCGGTGTCGCTGTCTGCATCCGTATCGGCGTCGCTGTCCGCATCGGTGTCGCTGTCGGTATCAGCGTCTGAGTCTGCGTCTGAGTCTGAATCCGAGTCCGAGTCTGTATCGGCATCGGTATCGACGTCGGTGTCTGAATCAGTGTCGCTATCGCCATCTGCGTCGCCGTCTGCGTCCCCGTCCGCATCCCCGCCAGCAGTATCGTCGTCGTCATCGTCACCATCTCCATCCCCATCGGAATCGGAATCAGCGTCAGTGTCCGTATCCGTATCCGCGTCTCCATCCCCATCTGTGTCGGCATCCCCATCTGCATCCCCATCTGCGTCGTTATCCGCATCCCCGTCGGAGCCGCTGTCGATTTCGATGTTATTGGTTCCTGTCTCCAGTAGCACCTCGGCGCAGCCGATGATGAGGAGAGCAAACAGAAGTGATCGTTTTGGTCCCATCTCTTCCTGGCCCGATTATACTCAGTTTGTTGCCAAAAACTAAATAAAAAACCGAAACGCCTCATATTTAAACAGATTAGTGATGTTTGGTTTCGTTTGATTATACAGTGGCCCGAGAATGACATTTGGGATCAAAATTTGAGGTTTTTTTTAAAAGAGGGGACTGATTTTAGCGCTTGGCGGCGGCTTTTCGGGCTGGTTTTTTGGCGGTTGCCGGGGGATTCGGTTCGTCACCGAGAGCGCTGTCGAAGACGTCTAAGTACTTACCAGCATAGACAAAATTGATGCCGTCGATGACGTGGGTGGGGATCTCTTCCACATCTCGCTTGTTGCGCTTGGGGATGATCACAGTCTCCACCCCGGCGTGTTGGGCAGCGAGCACCTTTTCCCGAATACCCCCTACCGGGAGTACTTCGCCGGAGAGGGTCATCTCCCCGGTCATCGCCATCTTGGCCGCAGGACGAATGCCACGCTTACCGGACAGCAACGAGATCAACGCCGTCGTAATCGTCACCCCGGCTGACGGACCGTCCTTGGGCACGGCGCCGGCCGGGAAGTGGACGTGCAGGTTTTCGTGGAGAAAGATCTCGGGGTCGATGTTGAAATACTTGTGGTTGTGTCGAATATAGGACACGGCAATATCCACTGATTCCTTCATCACTTCGCCCAGTTGGCCGGTGACGTGAAATCTCCCGTTGCCCGGCATGCGGGTGGTCTCGATGCGCAGGATGTCCCCCCCGACCGGGGTCCAGGCCAACCCCACCGCGGTGCCGATGCGGGGGCGGCGACCGAGTTGCGCCTTGAACGCAGTCTGCTTGCCCAGGTAGTCCGGTAACCGGTTGGTGGTGATCCGCTCGGAGGTCACCTCCCCGGAGGCGATTTTGGCCGCCACCTTGCGACAGATGCGGCCGATGGCCCGTTCCAGGTTGCGTACCCCGGCCTCGGCGGTCCAGCCGGTGACGATTTTGGGCAGCACCGCCTTGGCAAATTTAACCTGGCTTGCCTCGAGCCCATGGGCTTCGAGCTGGCGGGCCACCAGATATTGCTCGGCAATGGCCACCTTCTCATCGAGGATGTACCCCGGCAGGTCGATCACCTCCATCCGGTCGAGGAGGGGCCGGGGGATATTGGCTTTGACATTGGCCGTGCAGATGAACATCACCCGCGATAGGTCGAATTGAATATCGAGATAGTGATCCAAAAAGCCCACATTCTGGGCCGGATCGAGCACCTCGAGCATCGCGCTCGACGGATCCCCGCGCCAGTCCGAGCCCAGCTTGTCGATCTCATCGAGCATGAACACCGGGTTGCAGACACCGACCTGCTTGAGCCCCTGCAGGATTTTACCCGGCATCGCACCGATGTAGGTTCGCCGGTGGCCTTTGATCTCGGCCTCGTCCCGCATGCCGCCCAAGCTGAAGCGGAAGAATTTACGGTCCAGGGTGCGGGCGATCGATTGACCCAAGCTCGTTTTGCCCACCCCGGGCGGTCCGGCAAAACAGAGGATGGCCCCTTTTTGGTCCGGCTTGAGCTTGCGCACGGCGAGGAATTCGATAATCCGGTCCTTCACTTCCCCCAAGCCGTAGTGATCCTCGTCCAGGATCTCCCGCGCCCGGACCAGATCGGCGCTGTCCTTGGTCTCGGTGTTCCACGGCAAGGAGATAATCCAGTCCAGGTAGGTGTTGATCACGTTGTATTCGGGGGACTCCGGATTGAGCACCTCCAGCCGGCTGAGCTCCTTTTTGGCCCGTTTGGCCGCCTCTTCGGGCAGATCCTTCTCCTCGATTTTCTGTTTGAGCTCGTCGGAAATCAAATCGCGCTGATCGACCTCTTCTCCCAGCTCCCGCCGAATCGCTTTGAGCTGTTCCCGCAGGTAGTACTCCCGCTGGGTCTTCTCCACCTTGTCGCGAATCTCCTCGCGAATGCGCCCGGCCAAGCGGGCGAGCTCGAGCTCTCCGGTCAGCGCTTCGGCCACCATGCGCAGGCGGAGCTCCACCTTGGTCTCCCTGAGCAGCTTGAGGCGGGCGTCCCGCGGCAGGTCGATGTGCGCGGCGACAAAATCGGTCAGTTGGGCCGGTCCATCCAAATTGGCCGCGGCCACGTTGAATCCTTCGGGCAGTCCCGGGATTTCCTTGAACAGCTCCTGCAGGGACATCCGCGAGGCACGCCACATCGCCTTGTTTTCAAGGGTGTCCTCGTAGGTGTCCGGGGGGTAGTCGACCTTGGCGATGAGAAACGGGGATTGTCGCACGAAGCGCAGCAACCGGCAGCGGGTGATGCACTCGACCACGGCCGAGCGATTGCCGTCGGGAAGGTTGAGCAGCTTGAGCACCCGGGCGAGGATCCCCGTATCGAGTAAATCATCGGGCACCAGCGGGCGAATCTGGTCTTCGGCGACCGGTTCTTTTCGCGGTACCAGTGAGATGAACGGACCTTGGGACAGGGCGAACTCAAGCGCTTCGCGGGCCTTGGTCTGCTCGAGCACAATCGGCAGGGTCATGCCCGGAAACAGCACGTGTTCGTCCAGCGGAATGATGATCAGGCTCTGGGGGCGCTCGTCAGCAACAGAGACGAGCGCGTTGTCATCAGCGTCGGTGGGTTCGACGCTGATCGGATCGCCGTGCTCGTTGAGCAGTATCGTTTTTTCGTCGGTCATACGCGTTTCTCCATCCCGTTTCACTAACCGTTAATCGTCTATAATACTATAACCTGTGGCACTTTCAGTTAACCATGTTCTTTGGTTCATGCAACATACGAAACCAGTAAACCGCTCAGCAGAATATGCCACCCGTCCACCGCGACAAACAGCAATAGTTTGAACGGCAGCGAAATCGCCTGGGGCGAGAGCATGTGCATGCCCAGAGCGAGCAAAGTGTTGGCCACGATGAGATCGATCACCAGAAACGGGATATAGACCAAAAAGCCGATCAGAAAAGCCTCGACGATCTCTCCTAGGGCAAATGCCGGCAAGAGCACCCGTAGGCCGGGCTCAGTACCGGACGCACCGGCAAGATCCGCGAAAAAAGTGATCTCCGCCTGGGGGGTGTTGAGCCGCAGAAATTCCATCAACGGTGGGCTCGCCGCCTCGAACAGGGCTCGCGCACCGGCGATGCCGTATGGATCGGCCGGGCCGGCGGAGGTGGAAACGTGCTCGATCGCGGCGACAATGTCCATTGCCACCGGGGTCATCACGAACATACTGAGCACCACCGCCAGCACCGTGATCACCGTGGTGGGTGGAAAGTTCGCCGCGCCCAGCGCCGAGCGCACGATCGCCAGCACGAGCGAGATTTTGATAAAGGAAGAACAGGCGATAATCACAATCGGCAAAAAGGCCAACAGCGCGGTGACCCCCAGATTGGAAAACCAGGCATCGCCCACCGGGGCACCGGGAACCAGCAGGCCGAGGGGGTGTTGGACCAGCATCGCCGCGGCGATCAAGGGGCCACCTCATCATCATCTGATGGGGTGGGCCCGGAAAGCGGTTTGAGCAGGCGTACCCCCCCTTCGGCGGTACCGATCAGCAGGGTCGTTCCATCCACCTCGATGAGGTACACCGAGCGCCGGGGCTCGAGCACCAGCCGCTCGATCACCTTGAGTCGCTGCGACCCCTTGGTGGCGCGAAAGCGGTGCCCCCAAAAACGCACCAACAACCATGCCCCCAACGCCATCACGCCCAGCGCGGCGAGGGTTTGCAGGATGAAAACGCCGTAATCCCCGGGGGTTTGAGTGAGCATCTGAAGGCAAACGTGCATTGGTGGACCAGCCCAACTGTCAAGAGTGTTCTGCGATCACCTAGTTGAATGACACAAGATTCTCAAAACCTCAAGGGGGACTTGGCAGGGGGATTTGGAAGCGGGAGGGGGTGACATC
>JANQET010000363.1 GCA_028278265.1 Myxococcota bacterium | reverse complement strand
GATTCGGGCGCGAGTACCCAACCTTGCCAACTGTACAAAGAAGACCAGCTCCATGGCCAAGAGCGGCTCCGCGGGCATAGTGGTTTTATCCAACCATTGGCCTGTTTCGCCAGTGCGGTAACTCCCTGAGACTGCCGACTCGACAACCGCATGAAGCTTGACGACGCTACATTCATCGGCGGAATCAAGCAACAGATGGGGCTCTAAATCCTCGGCTCTATCCCGTGGTGATCTCTACCGGGGACAGCGCTTTGAAATCCATCTGTCCCACGCCCAGTGATTGGGCAATGGAGATGGATTCGGGTAGCTTGTCAGTTGGGATGTCAAATAGGGAATTGGCCCAGGTATCCAGAGCCACGGGGTCCGTACCAACCGCCACGGTTTTAATCGGTTTTACATCGTCCAGGTTACCGCCCCTGGGCCCTTTTGCCATGATCACACGAGTGGCGTCCATCACGGTGAGCGTAGGACGCATCAGAGCGGCCAGCTCGGCGATGGATCGGTGGATGTCGTTGTGGAAGAGCATACGCAACTTGGTGGTCACACCGATCCAGTTTTTCATTCCCGCTACGACCCCGCTCAAGGAGTGGTGCTTGGCCACGGGTACGTTTATCAACTTGGTGGCCTCGACAAATGGAGCGAGAATGTCCCAGGTGCCAAGCCGTTCCGAGATCTTTACAGTATAGAAGCTGCTATCCTCGGGCGGAATCACTTCAGCGCCGACTTCCAGGGCGGCCTTGAGTATGCCGCTGAGCTCGAAGCTTTTCCTAGATTCGGCGACTGGACAGTCACAGACAATGACCCGCTTCGGTTTGAGCTCGAGACAGGCGCGGGCCACTTCGGCCACCACAGCTGGTTGGGTATTGGCGGCCTGGACAGGTGTAGCGTCCCAACCAATGTTGGGTTTAATCACCACCACGTCGTCCCTGGAAACGAATCGGCCCATGCCCCCCATGCGTTTCAAAGCCGCGCGTACATTGATCGCGGGGTCGGGTCCGCGAGCGATGACCATCTGGGGCACTGTGGCCGTCATAGCCACTCGATGATCGCGGATTGTGTGCTCAGCCTTCCGCGAAAATCGTTGGCGACTGCCGTAAAACACATAGCCGCCAAACGCCAGCGCCCCTGAGGCGACCAGCGCACCGCTACCGATCAGCACCCGGCGTCGGGTGATCAGCCTCTTTTTGGGGACTGTTTTGTCTGCGGCCCAGTCCCCGCTTTTGCCTTCGAGTACACGTTTGGTCATACCAACTCCTTTTTCGTCGTGTGGTGTGCAGTTCTCTTCGACCTGCTCCCGGGAGCTCATGCCACCCAACACGACCGCCGATTGGTGGGCAACCGCATGCATCCGAAGCCCACCGCCGACACTTGCCAATCCAAAGATCCCGTTTGGCGGAACTTCATGGCCAATTACCCCCCCTTTTTAAATTTGACGGAATGAGCTCGATGTTTCACTAGCAATGCGCGCCAAAACACCAGTAATTGACGCCAGGGACGGTTGGCCGGTTATCGCGTCCTCAATTCTCAGGGCTTTGCCGGTCCACGCTTCGCCACCATGGCTCGTTCCCCGGCAACTTGTCGAGGTAGAGCAACTGTCCAATCCGAGGGGTGACATAGCCCACATCTCTTTTGTTGGCTTCTGCGAGCATTCGTTCAATCGGCTCGGTCCACGGGTGCAGGGCCATGTCGAACGTGGCCCAGTGAAGGGGCACCAGTATGTGTCCGCGCAGATCCAGATGCTGCTGGACCGCCGCCTCAGGGGTCATGTGTATCTGTTTCCATGTCTCATCGTATGAGCCTATCTTTAAAAAGGTGAGATCAAAGGGGCCCAGCTCTTGCCCGACTTTTTTGAATGCATCGAAGTATCCCGAATCCCCGCTCACGAAGAACTTCCTGTTTTGCCCCAGCACAGACCAGGAGCACCAGAGCCGCTCGTCCCCATCAAACAACCCGCGCCTGGCGTAGTGCACAGCCGGTGTGGCGACAAATCGAATTGAATCCACTTGATGGGACTCCCACCAGTCCAGCTCTACAATTTTGCTCGCTGGAATATCCCAGTCCTCCAGTACCTCCCCGATGCCGAGCGGCACCAAATAGAGGCCGGTCTTGGGTTCCAGTTGTCTGATGGTGGGCTCCTCCAGATGATCGTAGTGATCGTGGGTAATCAACACTACGTCGATAGGGGGCAACGCCCCGGCCGTCACCGGAGGCGGATGAAAGCGCTTGGGACCGACCCATGTGAACGGTGAGGCGCGCTCTTCAAGCACCGGATCCACCAGGATGGTCTTCCCATCCATTGCTACGAGGAAGCTCGAGTGACCGAGCCAGGCAAACTGTAGATCGCTCTTGCTCATGTCGATCCAATCTTCCCGCTCGAGTTTCATTACCGGCACCTCTCCTGTGGGCTCGGGATCAACCCGAGAGCAGAAATAGGCCCGTTGCATATAGTCCCCGGTCATACCGTCGGCCATCACCGGCGCGTAGATGGGATTTTCGAACTCCCCGTCTTCGAACTGGGGAGAGTCCTGTATCCTTTTCTCGCGCAGGGTTTGCAGATGGCTTTTCCCACCGCATCCGGCCGTCAAGATCAAAGCGACTGAGGACATCATGACTATCGCAAACCTGGGGTGTGCTCTTTCCTTCATTGTCAATATGAACCTCCCATATTTTGATTCATTGCTCATGTTCAAGTCACCTTGTCGGTCAGCAGCAGCCAAATCAGCAATGCGGGAACGAGGACCAGCTCGACCCCTAAAATGCCGTACGCGGTTATTTCCTGACCCTCTGCCATTCCGTTTTGAAAAATGGATATGACCCGGCCCACGCCTCCCAGAATGACAAAGCCAAATGCAACGAGGAGCGGTGTTCGGTACAGGGCGAGATTGGTCGTAAAGAGTATCAGCAGCGCACCGAAGCCCATCCAGATGGCACCCAGGAACCGAATGGTGAAATTGAGCTGTGGGCTGCGAACGTATTCGCCCAGATCGCCGAAATCTCCTTTTGCGGACGCTGCGTTCCAAAAATCGTTGGCGCCCGTCAGGATGGCGATAATGCCGCAAAGCCAAACAACGATCTTAAATGCCAACACCATGTTTTCGTTCCCCTGTCAGTGTGACTGAAGCGTCACTGATCCTAGAGACCCACCAATTCCCGGCTCGCTTCATAGAGCGTGCGCGCCAGGTTCTCGTCTCGCGCATTTGGGTTGGGCGAGACCATGGGCCAGCCCCCGGGGCGGTTCTCCTTGTTGGGGTAGAGGATGCTGTTTTGGCTGTAGTACTCGCCGCTGTGGTTGGGGACGTCGTTGTCGAGCAGGCAATGCAAGCTGGTTTGAGCGCCTTCTTCGTAGGAGAGCATGCCGAGCACGCCGCTGAACGGCCGCATCAATACGTTCTGTACCCAGACGGGCATGGCGTGCTTGGCCAGATTGGAGCGGATCCAGCCCGGATGCACGGCCACGGCGGTGACCCCGGTCCCCTCCAGGCGTGTGGAGAGATTAAGCGCGTACAATACGTTCGCCAACTTGGACTGGGTGTACGCCTCCATGGCGTTGTAGGGCCGATTTTCGTAGTTGAGATCGTCGAAGTGGATCTCGCCCACCTGCTTCTTGTTGCCCACGTGGACCACGCTCGCCACACAGACGATGCGAGACGGGGCGCTCCTCTTCAGGGTGTCGAGGAGCAGCTCGGTGAGGAGAAAGTGCCCCAGGTGGTTGGTGCCGAACTGGGTCTCGAATCCGTCTACGGTCGTGCCCTTGGGCGGCCCCATGACGCCCGCGTTGTTGACCAGGCCGTCCAGGCGGTCATGCCGGGCTAAATAGGCCTCGGCAAAGCCGCGCACCGAGGCGAGGCTGCCGAGATCCAACTCGAGCACTTCGACCGAGCCCCGCTCCCCGGCCAATGATCGAACGGCCTCCTCGCCTGCCGACACGCGGCGGCAGGCGGCGACCACATGGGCACCTTGCTGAACGAGCTGGGTCATGGTGGCCAGTCCGGCGCCCGAGTTGGCCCCGGTTACCACATAGACTTGGCCCGTGAGGTCCTTGGTGAACAGCTTGGGATCACACATCAACGTTTTCATGACGGCTCCTCCTGGTTTTCGCCGGTCGTTTTCCGGCGCGTTTGCCTTACACCCTCAACTGTAGCGCTTCGATGGCGCCACCTCACTAGCGAAATGCGCCAATACGCGCACCAAAGACGCCAAGTGTGTTGCACGTATTCCATGATGCCCCCTAAACGGTAGTTCGTCTTCTCTTCTGACCTCCCACTCGTCTTGGCGCCTTCTGACTTTAGATTGGCGCAAACCGCGAGTGTTTTGGCCTCGAACTACCGCTACTGTGTAGAGATGAACAGGAGGCTGAAATGTTGTTGGACAAGCTGAGAGAGGCGAAATGGCTGGTTCTCATCGCAGCGTTTGCACTGGTTCTGTTCTCGCCGGCCGCAGATGCCGGCAATACGCGATCGTTTTTCCTGGGCGATGAGGCCGCTTTGACAGCCGGCGCGGTGGTGGCAGACGTCAAGGGATCGGGCGCTGTGTACTACAATCCGGCCGGTCTGGGCGGGGAGATCTACAGCCGGATCAGTCTCTCTGGATCCGCGTTCATGCTGCGAGTGCGGGAGATTCCCGATGCTCTAGTCAATGTGATCGATGGCGTGTCCTTCTCCGGAGATCTGTCGAACACGTCGTTCTTTCTCGTCCCTTCTTCCCTGGTCTGGTCGTTCAATCTCAACCGGGACTTGAGCATCGGGCTGGGCGTCTACGTGACCCAGACCAACCTGATCGACATGCACATCGATATCTCGAGGAGCCTCTCCGAGATCGGTGTGAGCGGTGACGGGGAGCTCAACCTGTCGGCCAACTTTCAAGAACAGACCCTCGAGTACAAGGCAGGACCGGCCCTGGGTTGGCAGATCCGCCCCGGTCTCCGTCTGGGAATCTCTCTTTTCGGTTTTTACTCCAACCGAGCCTACAACGCGAACCTCTACTCCGAGCTTTATCGAAACATCCCCGACACGGGCTGGGTCGAGGACTTCATCATGATGGAGGAGCGGCGGGATTGGAACGCCACCGGATTCCAGGTGATCGCGGGCATGCAGTGGGAGGTCGCGCGCGATTTTCACGCCGGCCTGACCGTGCAGAGCCCCAGCTTTGGGGTGTACCAGTGCGAGCATCTGTTCGTGGCCGAAGGCTTTGCCACAGTCCCAGGCCAAGATCCCCACAACGACGCCGACATGTCGTTTGCCAGGGATACCAAGGACGAAGCCGATTTCTTCCTCCTGGAGCCCATGGGGGTGACCCTCGGATTGGCCTATCACGGCGACAAGTGGTCCTCGAGCGCAGAGGGCATGGTGATGGCGCCCATGGATCCGGAAAACTTGATCGACGGGCGCGAGCTGTTGTGGAACGCCGCGGCCGGCGGTATGTTTCACTTCACCCCCAAGATCTCGGGCGCCCTGGGGGTGTTTACAGACAACTCCTTCCTTAAAAGGCCCAGCTATCTGGGGCAGGAAGACGTGGATTTCTACGGTGCCACCTTGGGGGTGCGTATGATCACCCCTTTGAAAGTGCTCACCCAGATTGGAGACGACCAACCCAGGCCCCTGGTACTCAGCACCACCCTGTCCGGACGCTACGCGTTCGGCCATGGACGGACCGGCACCGTGGTCTACGACGTCATCGCCCACGAGCACACATTCTCGACCTCCGACGTCTTCTTCCACGAAATCTCCCTCTATATCGGCACTGGATTGAGCTATTGAAATGAAGTACGTACCAACAAACACACCAGTCGCACTGATATCGATGGCCGCATTTGCCCTAAAAGCTCGGGATTACGAAATCAACCGCCGCGTCGTTAGTTGATTCGCGCTGACCGCACCTGCTCAGGCGTTTCGCCGGTCCAGCTACGAAAGGCGCGGAAGAAGCTATTGGGATCATCGAATCCCAGGAGGAAGGAGATCTCGGCGCCGCTCATGGTGGAGTTCTTGAGATAGTGCATGGCGAGCTCCTCCCTCGTAGTGGCCAACACCGACTGGAAACGGGTGTCCTCCTGCTTCAGGTTGCGTTGCAGCGTGCGATTGCTGGTGCCCAATTTCTTTGCCACCGCGTCCATGGACGCGAGCCCCGACGGAATGAGCTCGAGCAGGGATGCCTTCACGCGTT
>JANQET010000355.1 GCA_028278265.1 Myxococcota bacterium | reverse complement strand
GACGGAGAGCTCTACAAACTGACCCGCAGCGCGATTTACCACGTCAACGGCAGCCTGGGCGCGGTCTATCTCTGGCTCAACTACATCGTCCACCTGCCGTTCTCGGACACGGTCGAGAACGGCTACATCTGGGGCCCCTGGAACAATACCGACACCGATCCCCTGAGCCGGTTGGAGTATCGTTTCGTGATGGTCGAAAAGAGCGACGATACCTTTGATTTCAGCTTGGAAATCCGGCTGATCAACGACGATGACGGTGAATGGCAGGAGTACGTCTTCGGCAATGTGAAGCCCACCGATCGGCCGCACAAGGGGATTGGCACGATGGAGATCGACTTCGACGCGGTGCACGAGCTGGATTCGGCCCATCCATCCCGGCATCACGGGCGGGTGGTGTACGCCTTTGACGTGCGTGAGGTTGAGCCGACCCTGTCCGAGCCCAACACGGTCACGGTCGATTTTCACGATTTCTGGAATGAGTCGGAGGATGAGGACGAACCGGATGTGATCAACGCCCAGTACACTTACGAGCGATATGAGAACCTCGCCGGGAAATTCGAGTTCGTCGCTGCCGGGGATATTACCGGGCCCGATGAGGAGCCGGACGGCCAGGACGAGCTGCTTACCGTGCAGTCCCGGTGGACCGAGAGCGGTGAAGGGGTGGCCAGCGCTTCGATCAGCGGCGGATCCCTCGACGAGATGGAGGTGAAAAGCTACACCTTGACCGAGTGTTGGGCCGACGCGGATGATCTGTTCTACATGACTTACGACCACGCAGCGGTCACCTACACCAACGGTCTTCCCCCCCTGGAGGAAACCGGGTGCGGCGAGGCCGGTCATTGTCCCTCGTTTTAGTCGTTCAATCGAGTGTCGCTCGGCGGGTGTGCAACAGGAAGTCCGCAGACACCGCTGTGGCGATCATCACCACGTAGATTTCCAACGGCTCCTTGATTGTCGTCACATAGCCCGCTGAATGCTGGTTCGTGGCGATACCGAAGAACACCGCGCCCAGTAGGGCCAGCGGCAGGAGCGACAACACCACGTGACCGACCAGCCTCGATTCGAGCCAGACAAAGGCGACCACCGCCGCGGCGATGGCAAAGGAAGCGGTCACCAACACCACCGGACCGGCCAGCGCCAGCGACTGGGTGTTGAGCACCAAGGGAATACTGAGCGCGACAAAGCTCAGCGGCAGGGCGATCTTGGCCTTGAGTCGCATCACGATGGGGGCCAGGACGAGGGCGATGAGGATGGTGCCGGTCATCGGGCCGACGAGCAGGCTGATCAACTGGGCCCCGTGGGTCGTCTTGATCAAATCGAACGGCAAAACGATCTCTTCTCCCACTGTTTCGGGAACCCACCACAGGGCGATCAGCGCCACCGCGCAACCGGTCAGCCAAACGATAAAGTAGCGCGCAGCAGTGGAATCGTCTTCGGACGCGATTTCCCGAATCGGGGCGGCGTCGGTCGAGGCCGGGGTGAGCTTGGAGCGGTCGATGACGAATCGGTTTAGGGTGGCTTTGTGTGCGCCGTCCGCCGGCGTCGAGCTCAGCTCCGGTAGCTTGCTGGTCTCGGCGGCCTTTGCCGCCTTGGCTTCGGGGGTCAATTTGGCCAGGGGCAGGGTGCCGCCGATGCCGACGGTTTGTTTGAACTGTTGAACCTGATCGTGCCCCTGGTAACCCACCCCTTTGAGCTCGCCGGCAGCGGGGCGATCGGAGCTCACCGCTTGGGCGGGTTCGTCGGTCCCCCGTGCCTTGGCGGCCGAATCGGAAAAGGACCAGCTGTCCTGAGCGAGATAGTCCGCATCCTGTTTCCGCCGGACCTGGCTATTGGAGCTGGAATCGCAGATCGGGCAGATGCTGTCCGCAGTGATCAGGGTGTTTCCACATTTTGGACAGCTGGTATCCGCCTCATTCATCGTCGTAAAACAGCGGTGGATGGTTGACCATGAACTGATTGATCGCCCGGCGATCCGGATCGGACAGGTTCAGGAATTGGATGCCCATCCCGGGCACGGTGTCGGGATTGGCGTCATTGAATTCCCGCACCCAACGAACCTTGCCGTTAAGGGACACCACCGGACCGTCCGGAAGGCTGAAATTGACGTTTAGCCGCGAACCGATCGGCAGAGTGTCGTAGGTCGCGACGAACAATCCACCGGATGAAATGTCCTGGGCAAAACCGGTGAAGAAATTGCTGTCCGAATAGATGCCGATATCCACTTCGATGGCATGGCGGATATCCGAGCGCCGTTCGGATCCGGCCGGAGGAATGGACGAAGCCGGTGGTGCGACGCTCTTTTTTCGAGTCAGTGGAACGGCATCTGAGGCGGATTGTCCGGTGCCTCGCCCCGCCGGAACGCTTTTGGGAGGGACCGGTGTCGGCTCCCGCGGGGCCGGAGCGCTCTGGGCCGAAGATGAGGAGAGGCGATCGAGGGTCTTGGACACCGGATAGAGCAGGGCCAGGATGCGGGCCACGGTGCTGGTGGCCATGGCAAGCGCCGGATCGTCGGTTCTGACCTCTTGTAGGAGGACCAGGGTATTGCGCATGTATTCCATCGCCTTGCTGATGTGCAGAACCGAACCGCCGGCTTGCAGGCCGTTGGACTGAACGGTGTAGATCTCTTTAACGGCACTGGCCAAAGAAGAACTGATCGCTCCGGCATCCAAATCTTTATTGTTTATGTCTTGTGTCTGTCCTAACGCCTGACCCAGGGCCGTTCTCGCCCGTTCGAGCTGGGCCGAAGCTTCGAGCTGTTCGCCCGTGTATGCCATCAGGAGTCCTCCCTGTTATCGCCCATAATCAAGATAACGCAGTATACCGAATAGCAGATTCGCGAGTTGGATGGAAGGGTTGGTCCGGCGGAATGTCATTCTCTTCAGAGGTATATTGCCATCTAATTCAGTACTGTCGAGGCGGTCTCGGTGATCGTACGCCACGCCTCGGTAACGTGCTTCTCGGCGGTGGTGCGCGATCCGATCGCCATTCGCAGAACATATTGATGATTTAATGAGGTGTGTGTCAAGTGCAGCGTCTGTTGCTCGCTGAGTTTTTCGTAGAACGCGGCGTTGAGGTCGTTGAGCGCTGCCGCGTCGCGGCCGTCATTCAAGCGAAAACAGACCACGGAAAAGGGGACCGGGGCCATAAGCTCGAAATGGGGATGGTCCTTCACCCAGCCCTCGAACAGCCGGGCCAGTCGCAGATGCTCTCGAATCACCTGTTGCAATCCCGAGATGCCGTAATATCGGATAACGAACCAAAGCTTCAGCGCGCGAAACCGCCGCCCCAGTTGAATGCCCCAATCCCGGTAGTTCTTCACCCGGGCATCGACACCGGTTTTGAGGTATTCTGGATGGATCTCGAAAGTCTTGGTCAACTGTTCAGCATCCTTGACGAAGTAGACCGAACAGTCGAAGTTGGTCATCATCCATTTGTGGGGATTGAAGACCAGTGAATCCACCGCTTCGGCCGCGGCGAAGATCCACTGTTTTTCCGGCAGAATCGCCGCGGTGCCGGCATAGGCGGCATCCACGTGCAACCAGATATTGTGTTCAGTGCAAATGCGACCGATTGGTTCGATGGGATCGATCGCCGTCGAGGAGGTCGTCCCCACGGTGGCCACCACACAGGCCGGACGCAACCCGGCGGCCTTGTCCTGTTCAATCGCCCGGCGGAGCGCTTCCGGCTGCATCGCATAATCGTCATCGGTGGCGATACGGCGCAGGTTTTGCTGGCCCAGCCCGGCGATTCGCACCCCTTTGTCCACGCTCGAATGGGCTTCTCGCGAGGCATAGACGACGAGCTGCTCGTCCAGACCCCGCTCGTTGGAACTAAAGCCGGTGGCCTTTTCCCGGGCGCTGAGCAGGGCGACCAGGGTGGCGGTCGAGGCGGTGTCCTGAATCACCCCTGAGAGGGTCGAGGGTAGGCCGAGCATCTGTCCCAACCAGCGGACCATCTGCTCCTCGAGCTCAGTCGCGGCCGGCGAGGTCTGCCAGATCATGCATTGGGCCCCCATGCCGGCGGTGAGCAGCTCGGCCAGGATGGACGGGGCGCTGTTCGAGGCGGCGAAATAGGCGAACCAGGAGGGGTGTTGCCAGTGGGTCATGCCCGGGAGGATGATCTGTTGAAAATCAGCGAAAATCCGGCCCAGGTCCTCCCCCTCACGGGGGGGAGAAGCCGGAAGCTGCTTCAGGACATCGCCGGGGTTTACGTCGGCGCAGACCGGTCGTTCCTGCAGCGTGTCGAAATACTCGGCGATCCAGTCGATGAACTTGTATCCGTATTCTTTGAAGAGCTTTTCATCCATGGTTTCGGTATCTTTCGTGTAGGGGAACCTCAGCCAGTATATCGACTGACGACGGGCAATCCAATGAGAAATGACTTGAATGTCATCGAGCGGGTGGGGTACACGTCTTGCCGTGAGTGCGCAAGAACCAGAGAAAGGGGTCGGGACGCGCTGCGGATATGCCGTGGTCGTCGGTCGTCCCAATGCGGGAAAATCGACCCTGCTCAATCGCATTTTGGGTCAGAAGGTGGCCATCGTCACCCCCAAGCCCCAGACCACGCGCAACCGCATCCTCGCCGTGCACAATCACGGAGAAGCCCAAATTATCTTCATCGATACTCCGGGGCTGCACCGGCCCCAGGGTCCGTTGGGCCGGTACATGATTGCGGCTTGTGAATCGGCGCTGCAGGACGCCGACGTGTGCGTCTGGCTGCTCGACGCCGGGTTTGCCAAGCGCCCCTTTGCCCTGACCGATGACGAGCTGGAGATCGCGGCGCGCTTGAAAGAGACCGGTCTACCGATCCTCGCCCTGCTCAACAAGGTCGATGTGGTCCAGGAGAAGCAGCAGCTGTTGCCGCTCATTGAAGAAGTGGGACAAATAGAGGGAGTGGTGGATGTGATTCCCCTGAGCGCGCTCAACGGAGATGGGGTCGACCTGTTTCTGTCCCAACTCATCGAACGGCTGCCCGAGTCCCCCAAGCTCTATCCCGAGGAGATGCTGTCCGATCAGGCCGAGCGATTCTTTGTCGCCGAGCTGATTCGCGAGGCACTGACCGAGCGCTTGCGACAGGAGCTGCCCTATTGTGCTGCCGTGGTCATCGACCAGTTCGTCGAAGAGACCAAACTGTGCTCGATTTACGCCACGATTCACGTGGAGCGGGCGAGTCAGCGGGGCATTGTGATCGGCCGCGGGGGGCAGATGATCAAAGCGATCGGGCAGACCGCGCGCTTGGCTGCGGTGGAGTTTTTGGGGTGCCCGGTGGATCTGCGGCTCCACGTGGAGGTGTCCCCGGGATGGACCAAGAACAAGACCGGGATTGAGAAGATGGGGTATGAATGAGTCGCCGTAGGAAAAAACGGCCCCTGACCATGCCGGCCCGGGTCGGTCAGTTGCCCATCGTTGCCGTCTTGGGTCGCCCCAATGTGGGCAAATCCACTCTCTTCAATCGACTGACCGATCGCCGCAACGCAATTGTCGAGGATACCCCGGGGGTCACTCGGGATCGGCTCTACCTGGATACCGATATCGGCGATAAACGGTTCACCCTGGTCGATATGGGGGGATTTGAAGCCTCCCCGGATGGCGCTGTCGAAGAGGGGGTGAACCGGCAGTGCCTGATCGGGTTGGAACAGGCCGAATTGGTGCTGTTTGTCGTCGATGGGCGAACCCCGCCGACCAACGGGGATCACGATACGGTCAAGTTGTTGCGCCAGAGCGGCCGGCCCTGCATCCTGGTGATCAACAAAGTGGATGGGCCGAGCCAGGAGGCGGCTGCCGGTGAGGTATTTTCCCTGGGGTTGGAACCATGGGTGATGGTGAGCGCCCTGCACGGGCGGGGCTTTGGCGATCTTGAAGATTTAATTTACGAGCGGCTGCCCGAGACACCGGCCGATGTGGACGACGAAGAAGAGCACGTCTGTCGCGTGGCGATTATCGGCCGGCCCAACGCGGGGAAGTCGTCGCTAGTCAACCGACTGCTCGGTGAGGATCGGCTGCTGACCCTCGCCGAGCCCGGCACCACCCGGGACGCGGTGGACTCGTATTTCTCACGGGAGGGCAGGCAGTACGTGCTGGTGGACACGGCGGGGATTAGGCGCAAACGAAGCGTCCCCTTGCGCGGAGCAGAGAAGCTCGCCGTGGTCTCGGCGATCCGCGCCATCGAGCGGTGCCACGTGGCGGTGTTGCTCACCGATGCCCGCGCCGGAGTGGCCGAACAGGACGCCAAAGTGCTCGGTCTGGCAACGGAGCGCAACCGGGCGGTGGTCATCGGGCTCAACAAGTGGGACCTGATGAAACGGGATGCCGAGGCGCAGGCCGAAGTGATCGAGCGCACCAAGGACACCTTCACCTTTGCCCCGTGGGCCAGATGGGTCAAGGTCTCTGCATTGACCGGGGCGGGCCTGTCCCAGCTGCTGGATCAAATCGATCGGGCATTCGTCGAGTTTTGTAAGCGGGTCCCCACCGGCGAGCTCAACCGCCTCTTCGACGACATCATCGAGCACCACCCCCCGCCTCTGCGCAAAGGGCGCCCGGTCAAGCTGTACTACGCCACACAGGCCAGCGTGAGGCCACCGACCTTCATCGTGCAGACCAGCTATCCCGAAGCCCTGCACTTTTCGTACAAGCGCTACGTGCAAAATCAAATCCGCAAAGTGTTCGGCTTTGAGGGAACGGCGATCCGGTTGATATTCAGGCAGCGCAAGAGGCGCGAGTAGAGAGCCGGGAGCCTCCTCCCCAGCCCTCCCCCAGCCGGGGGAGGGTGCGGGAAAACCTCAGCAAACCTAACCAAACCGAGCAGGGAAGAATTCTTCCCTCCCCCCTCGGGGGTGGGCCCGGGAGGGGGCGTCACACTAACCCGAATCCTCGGCAAAAAGAGGGCCCGGGAGGGGGC